>NZ_JADBUB010000109.1:0-17989 GCF_020245865.1 Microcystis sp. M169S2 | reverse complement strand
TCTCCCGAAACAGGTGCAAGATTCTGAGAGAATCGTGCTTCAAAACCTTGCGTCTTCATGGTTCCGCGTCCTGTAGGGGCGAAGCATTCGGACAATAACTTATCGGTGAAACCGTAGATTTTCTATCCGAATGCTTCGCCCGTACTTTTTCAGCAAACCCTATGTTCTATAAAAATGGTAATGCAAGGTTTTTGAGGCTCCCAATCCTCATAGTGTTAATATTCGCTAATCTCATCCAATTGGAAAGGCAAGATTTGAGAAAAAAAGTAGAAGTTAAGGAACGCGGAGCATTCGGTCTTCGATTTCTTGCCAGACGGTAGGGGAAATATTAACAGCCACTTTTTGGCAGTCGAGAATCAGGTGATTAATATAAAAATAATGCCTGTCTATTTCGTAAGCTTCCTCGGGAGATAAATTAAGTAATTCAGGCGTTAAATTAAAAGCAGTATTCCACCTTTTAAATAATCGATCAGCAAATTCTTGATGTTCTTTTTTAGTTGCTTTATCATCAGGAATAATTTGTTTTAAAGCTTCTAAATCAGCGATTAATTGGTAAAAATTAACCTTAGAAATAATTCGATTCTGAGCAAATAAGTTAACTAACTGGACAAACTCATCGATGAGTTTGGGGGTAAAGAAGATACGGGAGATTTTGTAGGCGATCTCGGGGGCGTAGGCGCAGGCGATGTCGATGCTGTTGGGGATGGCGATACCGATGAAGTTGGCGTTGGCGGTAACAATGAAGTTGGCGTTGGCGGTAACAATTAAGTTGGCGAAGAAGAGCCAATAGACGATCGCTCTTCTTCCTACAGGTTTAATCGGACTATCAACAGAATCTTTAGTCATCTCATCTGCCCATTGCAAAATCGGCACTAATTTTTGACCGAGGGGCGTTGTAAGATAATTATGGGCTTCTTTCTCCATTGCTAATAACAATTTATCGGCTTTCCCTCGCATCAAACCCGCCACTAACAAAAACACCTCTTGCCAACGAGTTTCTGTTACATAATTCTTAACTGCTTCTTCAATCAAATCATTGTCATAGATATACTGAGCCGTGAGGTATTCCTGAAGGGTTAAATGAGAAAAAGAATAGACATCTCTCGCCCGCTCTACTAAAATTCCCTGTTCAATTTCAATGGTTTTTAATACTTTTTCTCCGTCCAAATGTTGCGGAGCATTTAAGTTTTGTTTAAGGTGATCTTTAATTTGCTTAACAATTTCTCGTTTTTCTAAAAAAAGTTTATCTGCTACAAAATTCTGATAAGCGACTTCAGATAGCAAAATTTCTTCTTGCTCAATACTGAGATTTTCATAAACTAAACCGCGATTAGGTAAACGTTTTTCGGCTGACCATGTTTCTAATAAAATTCGTAACGCATTTTGATAAAGGCGACTGCGATTTGTGGGAAAAGATTGATTTTCATCATAAACCAAACACAAAAAAGTCAACAATAACGGTGTATGGGCTAACTCTTTTGCACTTTTATACTCCTCCTTTTGCAACAGTTCCCAACAATTTTTAGCCGTCTCATTTTTGCGATCTAATTCGGAACTAAACCAATGTTCAATAAAACTTTGAATTTGCTGATCATCAAATTCGACAATTTCAATATCGGTAAATCGTTGAAGATGAGTTCTGGCAGCAGTGCGACAGGAGAGAATAAAACGATTTTTATGATGCCTATCTACAAAATCTTTAATTTTCTCGATTACATTATAAACATTAGCTGTTGGCACTTCATCTAAACCATCTAATAAAATTAGTAATTCCCCTTTTTCTAGTTTATTGCTAATATTTTTTTCCACATTGGGAAAACCACAGATTTTAAACTCCTCTTCAATTAATGCCTGAATATTAATCTCGTTTTCTTTAAAGTTTTTCAACTCCAGTAAAACAGGTGTTAGAGAATGCTGATAACTGTCTTTATTTCCCTTGAGAGCTTCTAAACCAACTTTTCGCAAAAATGTAGATTTACCAATACCAGGATCACCAAGTACCATTAAATATTGTTCTTGATTAGCCAAAAGTAAACCATCTTTTTTACCATCATCCCTAAAGTTAAATCGTCGCTGCTTACTCTCACGATATTTATTTTCTAAATTTTCATCATAATAATCCCTGACTAAATTTCCTAAACATTTGACATTAACATAAATTGACTCCAAATCCATAGGCTTAGACATTTTTAAAACCTTAATCATGCCGTGCCGATCCCAGTAACGTTGAGTATATTCCCGCAAAAAAAGATACTTTCCTTCTTTGATAAGCTGCCCGACATCTTTATTCAATAACTCATTTTTATTAATACCCTCCCACCCCGATTTAATCATTTGGCCAATAAAATTATTAGTCAATGCTGTTACAATGGTTGTTTCAATTCCTGTCATAACTTAACCCCTGTAAATCCTCTGACGCTTAGTATAAGCCAGAAAGCGGGTTTCTCAACAACTCAGAAAGCGGGTTTTTCATCATCAACCCAGAAAGCGGGTTTCTTAAAGAAAACCGCTTTCTAGTCCTTAAGCCGCTAAACTGAGAATAGCTGCCTGTCTTGACTCTCATTTCTCAGATTGTAAAATAATGCAAATTTATCTTGACTATAGTGCCACTACCCCCACTCATCCCCAAGTGATCGAGCGGGTTGCCACTATTCTCCGGCATCATTGGGGCAATCCCTCCAGTTTACACACTTGGGGACAGGATACGGCAACAGTCATCGAAATGGCCAGAGAACAGGTAGCAGGGTTAATTAATGCCAATCCAGACCAGATTATCTTCACTTCTGGCGGCACAGAGGCCGATAATTTAGCGATTATCGGGGTTGCTCAACAGTATAACCGCCCCCGTCATATAATTATTTCTAGTGTGGAACATTCGGCGATCGCTGAACCCTGTAAACAATTAGAGCAGCAAGGTTGGCAAATTACTCGTCTTCCCGTCAATCGTCAAGGTAGGGTTAATCCTTTAGACCTAAAAGCCGCAATTCAAAGCGATACGGTCTTAATTTCCATTATTTACGGACAAAGTGAGGTGGGAACCCTACAACCGATTGAAGAATTGGGCAGCATTGCCAGAGAAAGGGGAGTGCTTTTTCACACCGATGCGGTGCAGGTGGCGGCAAGATGCGATATTGATGTGCGGAAACTGCCCGTAGATTTATTATCTCTTTCTAGCCATAAAATTTATGGAATGCAAGGATCGGGGGCTTTATACGTCAGAACCGGTGTCGATATTTTACCATTACTGCGGGGCGGTGGTCAGGAAAAAGGCCTGCGATCGGGAACCCCAGCCGTACCAGCGATCGCCGCTTTCGGTTTAGCGGCCGAATTAGCCCAAAAAGACTTAATTAGCGAAAAAATGCGTTTAATCGCCCTGCGAGATCGATTATTTGACCTCTTAGCCGATTATCCTTATCTGCTGCCCACGGGGGACCGATTCTATCGTTTACCCCACCACGTCAGCTTTATTGTCCGTCCGGACGATGACAGTCACATCACGGGAAAACAGCTAGTTCGTCAGCTTAATTTAGCAGGAATCGGCATTAGTTCCGGATCCGCCTGTCATAGTGGCAAACTTTCCCCCAGTCCAATTTTAAAAGCTATGGGCTACAGCGATCGAGAGGCATTGGCGGGAATTCGTTTAACCCTGGGAAGGGACACCAGCGCCGCCGATATCGATTGGACGGCTCTAGTATTAAAACAAGTGATCGATCGCTGTTTATCTGCTTTAATTGTGAGCAAGAGTTAGTTTATGCCTCAAATTGCCCTTCGATCAAGATAATTTCGCCAAAATCGGGAATCCATGCCACCCAACGGCCCTGATCCTGTTCACAGAGTAGTAGTGCTTCATCAAAGCTGTATGGAGAGGGAAGCATTCTGAGTTGTACCCATGTGTTTGCTTGGGGACAAGTAACAACGGCAGTAGTGCGGTATTGTAGTAAAGACATACACAGATCACCCTGATAATTCTGTATCTAAATTTACAAACAAACCGATGACTGTGGGTAACTTTGTTTTAAATCTTTACCTTTTCATTGGTAGTTTGAGAAAAAATCTCTCTTTCTTGCCCACGGTTTTCGACTACCAATCCTAGTTAGGGTTTGCTGAATAAATGTGAAATATAGACGAGGTAAGGGTTTTAGGGTTCTGTTTCGCTCCCACAGATGCAAGATTTTGAGAGAATCGTGGTTCAAAACCTTGCCTCTTCATCGGCCCGCGTCCTGTAGGGGCGAAGCATTCGGGCAATAACCTATCGCTGAAACCGGAGATTTTCTATCCGAATGCTTCGCCCGTACTTTTTCAGCAAACCCTAGTTATGATCTTTAATGGTAAATGATAGTTGATAACTGGTAATGGTAAGTTCTTTCCCTCGCACCTATAAAATCGCCGTCATCGGTGACGTTCACGACCAATGGGAAATAGAAGATAATTTAGCTCTAGAAGCTTTACAAGTGGATTTAGCCCTATTTGTCGGCGATTTTGGCAATGAATCCCTAGAAATTGTCGGTCGGATTGCCAGTTTGTCCTTACCAAAAGCCGTTATTCTCGGTAATCATGACGCTTGGTATAGCGCCACCCCCTGGGGACGAAAACAATGTCCCTACGATCGCAATCAAGAAGATCGTGTCACCGCTCAGTTAGAATTATTAGGGGTTGCCCATGTGGGTTACTCAAAACTAGACCTACCCGATTTAGAGCTTTCGATTGTTGGGGGTCGTCCCTTTACTTGGGGAGGTTCCGAGTGGAAAAATGGAGAATTTTTGCAAGAACGTTATAATATCAGCAGTTTTGCCGAATCTACTGCCAAAATTATCGCTAATATTCAAGATACTGCCTATAATAACCTGATTTTTTTAGGTCACAATGGTCCGGCTGGACTAGGAAAGGAAGCGGAAGCTATCTGTGGTCGCGATTGGCAACCCTTGGGAGGGGACCACGGGGATCCCGATTTAGCGGCGGCCATCGAACAAGCACAGCTATTAGGAAAACAGGTTCCTCTCGTCAGTTTCGGTCATATGCACCACCGTCTCCGTCATACTACTTCCCGTTTACGCAATCCCGTGGTCACTTCCGAGATGGGAACTGTTTATCTAAATGCTGCGAGTGTCCCTCGCATTCTCCACTCTGATACGGGTAAATCTCGCAATTTTTCCCTAGTCACTCTTGAAGAAGGTCTAGTCACAGAAGCATCTTTAATCTGGTTGAACGATAATTTCGAGATTATCAGTAATAGAAAACTTTATCACTCCGGGTCATCAATCGATCGCCTATCTCCCCAATCTTGTTATTCTTAATTTACCTCTCCCCACTCCCCAATTCCCTATAGATAGTTAATTTTTTGAGCGATTAGAGGTAAAGCAAGAGCGATAGCAACACTAACAATCATACCGATAAAAGCTTTCAAGGCATCCCCTAAAACCAATTTACCCGTGGCGGCTAAATTAGGGGTTTCTCTGGTTAAAGTCAGAGAAATTTCTCGACCTCCTAATAAACCTAAAAATACCCAAGTGGTACTCATGGGAATATGATTATAGCCAACAAAAAACAGTAAAATTAGGCCATAAATCAAGTTAATAATTGTTGCAGAACGCGGATCATGGGCGTTAGTTTTGCTAGTGACAATTTTCTCAATTTGACCACCGTGATTAATAAAAATGATAGTTTGCAGGAGTAGCATAACTGTTAGAGATAAAACTAACCATATTGCTGCCAACTTTCTGGGAAGATAGGCGAAAATATTAGCAAAATCTTGCATTAACCATTGACTCCAGAGAAACCCAGTAGATAACCACTGTAAAACTACCCAGATTTTTTGAGGTTCTTTATTAACTGTTTCTAGGAAAAAGTTTTCTAATTGATAAATAATTCGATAGATTACTAACCCCACTATAACAGCAATAGCATAACCCCAAGCAGATTTAACTAACATTTCATCTAGAGATTGGGGAGCAAAAACTGTTAAAACCAAAAAGGTTGTACTCACGGGTATTCCCCAAGTGGTGAGAATTAAAATTGCTAGGGGAGGAACGATATAAATCCAAGTAAAATTTTCTGGGAAGGGAATCATTTCTAGTCGATTATAGGCCACATCTCCCTGATTAATATACCAACCAGCGATAAAAATCGAGGCTAAGATTATACTGGAATACAGCCATAAAATCCACCAGGGACGTTCTTCATTGGCACTTAAAAAAGTCCCTAAAGTCTGTAGGGAATCGTTAGCAACGATCGCATAAGCTGATAGAATAAAGCCAGCAATCATAAAAAAATTACTCATAGACAGTGGGAATTATAAATTATGAATTAAGTAGGTAGCTGTTAAAAGTTGTTAGACACCCCCCTTATCAAGGGGGGATCAGAGGCAAAATCTATCTTCAATTTAATTATAACTACTTACTTATCAATTATGAATTGGGGAGAATAAATAAAAATAATCTCCTGACAACTGGCTCCCTATTAATATAACCGCTATAACTCCTTAACTTTGCTTTAAAAAATCCCTCGCTAAATAGAAAGCAGCCAAACTACCAGAGACAGTAATTTCCTGGGGATTAATTTCCTGTAAAGGTCGAAGAATAACTTCAATTTCCTCGGTAACATCTAACTTTTGTTGACCGGTGGGAGTAGCATTAAGAGCCAAAAAAATGTGAATTCTGTTAGTATCTTTAACAGGATTATCATACAAAACACCTAGAGGTATTAGAGAATCACTTTGATAACCAGTTTCCTCCTCGAATTCTCGACGCGCTGCCGCAGTAATATTATCTTCACCCGCATCTACTGCTCCGGCGGGAAATTCTAATAAAATTTCCTTAACTCCGTGACGATATTGACGAACAAAAACTAATTGATTATCCCCGGTAACTGGAACAACTAACACAATTTCAGGACGAATATTGACAAAATAATCGTCGATAACTTGTCCAGAGGATAACTGCACCGCGTCTTGACGGACTTGACACCAACGATTATGAAAAACTAGCTCAGATTTAATAATTTGCCATTTTTTTAAATTAGTCATCGACAATCCTGTTATAATTGCAGTGAAATTACTAAACTTTTTTCGCAGATAATTATAAGTAAGTAGGTAGGCGTTAAAAATTATCAGATGCCCCCCTTATTAAGGGGAGACTAAGGGGGGATCGGCACCCCCCTTATCAAGGGGGGATCAAGGGGGGATTAAGGGCAAAATCCATTTTTAATTTAATTATAACCAGCTACTTAACCAGATTTAGTATGAATAGAAGCAAACCGGTTATCTAAGAGCTAATTTTACGACCGAGGTGAGCAAGCTTATCTAGAACAGATTGAAGCAAAGATCGCCGCTGCTCGACGACAATATCTAAGTTAGCCAACATATACTTTACGTCTTTGTAAGCATTGTCTAACAAGGCCAGTAATAATTCGCGATCGCCTGCGCTCTCTTTTTCTGATGGGGTGCGGGTCCGTTGGGGTAATAAGTCCGCTGGTGGAGAAGGAAGGGAGGGCGATCGCTCGGACTCTAGCTGTTGAATGGTTTGTTGTAAATTTTCAATCACCCCATACATTTCCATCGGGTCAAAAACCCTTAACAGACTGGTTTGTGTAACAATGCCCAACCCCCGACCCCAGTTCCAAGAAACCACCAAACGCCCCACCCGCCGTTTTTGCATTTCCTGATGGGCCGTCCACAGGGAATCCTCGGGGCTGAGGAGAAATAAGGGCGTACTCATCACCGTCTGGGCCCTAGTTTTGTGCAGATCGATTTGAACTGCTTGAAACTGGACAAGATCTCGCTCTGTCACAATACCAACAGGGTAGTCATTGTCTTCGGAATTTCTCTGGGTGATCACCACACAACTGACACGATGTTCCGCCATTAACTGGGCCAATTGCAAGACTGTGGCGGTGAGTGGGGCCTGTACCACTTGACTGGTCATCACATCGGATACGCGACGAAACCGCAACAGATTGGCCGGACGCAATATCTGGCGAATACTTTCATGGGAAATCACCCCGATTAAGTGTCCTTGGTCATCCACAATCGGCAAATGGCGAATGCGGTAGCGCCGAAACAAAAACAGGGCAGCAAAAATGTCTTGAGCAGATTGCTGGGGCAACGTGATCAGGGGATGGACCATCACATCAGCAACGGTTGTCTCGGTCAGGTTAATTCCTTGAGCGGTGAGTCGCACCACATCCCGTTCTGTCAAAATTCCTAATAGCTCTTGCCCTTGCACCACCAGCAGACAGCTAACACGCACCTCTCCGGCCGGAGCAGCTAGAGGGGATAGGTCATCGGTGAGCAAACACAGACGACTATGGGCCTGACCGATCATGGCGATCGCATCTGCCAGAGAAGTGGTTGGCGGCACCGTCAAGGGGTGGCGATTGATCGCCTTTTCCAGATCGGGGGCCCAACTCAGAGGTGTATCAAAGGACATCAGCACCATCCTGCAATCGCAAAGGCCAAGATAGACAGAACAGCCACTGGGCAAAGAACCCAGACTCTCAGAGTTGCTAAAACCCGTTCTAAAACTATCTCAAAGTGTAGCGTCATTTAACTTTTTCCTAAAAGATGTAACGTTTTGTTACAATTTTTATTAAACTCGTAAAGATTTTAGACCCACTTCGGTGTATCATAGAGGGATGTAACAGGTTAAAGCCTGAAACTTTTTATTTAGCGGTTATTCAGCCTCTAATGGTTTCAGGGGCGGCATCACCAGACGCTGGGGTGAGTACTTCCGGGTTCTGGTCGGCCTGAAGGGTTACTCCGGAAATTCTGGACACCTTTCCATAAAGTCGATCCAGCACCCGCTTTACGGAAATACGCTGCCATGGTAGACCGCGTTTGGTGGTGTAGCCCTGTTCATTAAGCCAATCGGCGATCTTCTGCAAGGATTTCCCTGATTTGTGATGACGGCGAATCAGTTCAATGATCCGGCACTCTTCCGGATCATCCACTAATTCACCATCGATCGATCGTTGTCCAAAGGCAGGGGAGCCGTAGCCCGCATAACCACCGTTGCTTGCTTTTGCCTGTCTGCCTTGTTCTAGCCGCTCCCAGGCAGATAAATCGTTGGAAGGGGTCGCTGTCATAGGGTATCTAAATGCAACAACTTGCAAAACCATATTATCGCAACTTAACGTCGCAAATTTGTTTTGATTGGGGGCAGCCGATGACGACTTACAAATTAAAACCCCTGCATGAGCAGGGACTAGATGTCACCATCGATGTCTGGGACGACCAAACTATAGACGATACCCCCGGGAGGCGGACAAAGTTAAAGGGTCAAAGGCCAAGCATTTTTAGATGAGGAGCGGTTCAAAGCTGAATTTATATTGTAAAACGCAGCGATCAGAGAATTTGTCCTAAGTTACACAGCATCAATCTGGAGATATAAACATGGGTACGGCTACATTTATTCAAGATGAAACTGAATTTGATTCCCTGTTAAAGAGTGAATCACTGTTGGTGGTAGATTGCACGGCAACCTGGTGTGGACCTTGCAAACTGGTGGCTCCGTTGATCGATCGATTGGCCGATGACTATCGCGATCGCGCCAAAGTCTTCAAACTTGACCTAGACAGTAACAAACCCGTGGCCAAACGCTTTGGAATTAAAAGTATTCCTGCTGTCATGGTATTTAAACAGGGGAAATTGATAGAAACATTAGTTGGGGTTAAACCCTATGAAGAATTTACGGCAGCCGTAGAACGACAATTATAGTCTTCCACCGTGAACAAACACTCTGGGCAAACGTCCGACGTTGACCCTTTCCTTCTCACATCACTATTCAATTTTGAGGTATGGCGATGAACAAGCTTATAGAAATTCGGTGTCCCAACTGTGGCAGCGTAGCTCAACGGCTCTTGAGCGATCGCCTACCCGCAGGATATAAGTGTCCGGCCCGGCAAGTTGCTCAGACGGAATGCCCAGTGTGTGATTATTTCATCGCCATGTGTTGGCAAAACGGTGCTGTGCTGGAGGCCTATGCACCGGGCATTCAGGGGAACACAGCGGCGGCCATGCCGCCCCAGCCCCAACCAGCGATCGCCCATTGGTCTTTGTCATCTGTGTTCAAAGTGGCACTCAGCCCACAAGAGTCTAGGAAATTGCTATCGGGACAACCCTAGTCAACTTTTGCATTTATACCAGTTCTTTAATTTAACAACACCATCCAACTCCTATGCTGCAAGCTCAAGAAATTATGACCCAAAACGTTGTCACCATTCGTGGTTCGGCAACGGTTGCCGATGCCGTGAAATTGATGAAAGAAAAAAAACTGCGGGGGTTGATTGTCGAACCGCGCCATGAACAGGACCCCTATGGAATTGTCACCGAAACCGACATCGTTTACAAAGTGGCGGCCTTTGGCCACGATCCTAAAACTATGCGGGTCTATGAAATTATGGCCAAGCCCTGTGTGGTCGTCAATCCCGAACTGGGGGTGGAATATGTAGCCCGGTTATTTGCTCAAACCCGCATTCGCCGCGCCCCGGTGATTCAGGGCAAAACTTTGCTGGGTATTATTTCTGTCAGTGATATTCTTTTCAAGAGCGATTTTGTTGAAAAGCCCAAGCGGTTGTTCATTGAAGATGAAATTGAAGCAGCCCGGGAAGACGCACGGGCAATTTGTGCGGCCAAGGGTGAAATCTCTCCCGATTGCGCTGCGGCCTGGGATGTGGTGGAGGAACTCCAAGCGGAAGCCTCCCATCAACGGGCCAAAAAACAGGGGAGTAACTCATTTCAGGCTTACTGCGAAGCCAATCCCGATGCCTTAGAGTGCCGCATTTATGACGATTAAATCCTTGCGGGTTTTAGGAGAATCGATCGCCTTGAGGATCTCGCCGATCGGTTTCCCCGCGCGATCGAGTTCTTGATCTCCACCTTTTCGGATGGGAGATAGATCGAGCGATTGCGCTTACCGAATTCGACTTGATCGGGGGTCTGTGGGTACTTAGAGTCTGCTGAATAAATCTAAAAACCTTGTTGGATAAGAATTTTAGACTTTTTTCCCATCAAAAAGTGCCAGACATTGGGGGGATCGGGGGGGAAATTTAGGCACTTTTTCCCTGAAAATTAGGTAATTGACCCTCTGAAAATGGTAAAACCCTACACCCCACACCCCACACCCCACACCCTGCCCCCACGAAAAAGTTTTTCAGCAGACCCTCCTTATGACCCTAATTCCCCTGAGAGGAGATAATCAAGAAAAGTCTTGGCGATCACGGATAGTTTTTTATCCTTGGGATAAACCACATACCAATGGCGTTGGATGGGAAAATCTTCCACGTCAAGGATGGTAAATTCCCCATTGGGAGGATCTAAATTTAAGACGTGCTGAGACAGAACCGAAATTCCTAAACCACCGGCGACCGCTTGTTTAATGGCTTCATTATTGCCGATTTCCAAACGCAGAGATAAAGTGATACCATGATCGAGAAAAATTTGCTGTACTGCCCGTCTAATTCCCGATCCCATTTCCCGCATAATAAAAGGTTCCCCTTGCAGTCGTTTAATTGGAATTTTTTTCTGTCCCGCTAGGGGGTGATCTTTGCGAGCAATAACCACAAGGGGATTTTCCAGAAACGGTTGAATCTCCAGGTTTAGATCTTGGGGAGGTTCGCTTAAAATATATAGGTCATCGACATTATTGATAATCCTTGCTTCTAGGTCTTGGTGATTGGTCAATTCTAGGGACACATCTACCCCTTGGTACTGTTGACAAAAAGGACCTAGGATCTGAGGGATTAAATATTGGGCTGTGGATACCGCCGCTAAACGCAGTTTACCCTGTTTAATGCCCTTGATATCAGCGATCGCCATCTCAAAGTTATCAAGATCCTTGAGGACTGCCTGACAGGTTACTAATAAACTGCGTCCGGCCTCGGTTAAATACAAACGTTTGCCTATCTGTTCAAATAAGGGCAGACCCACTGCTTTAGTCAGTTGTTTCATCTGGGTGGAAACGGTGGGTTGGGTGATCAATAGTTCTTCAGCAGCCCTGGTGAAACTGCCATGACGAGCGGTTGCTTCAAAGACAATCAGTTGATGTAAAGTGGCGTGAATCAAGAGAGGCCTCTAGAGAGCTACACTTCTGTTACTGCCTTGAGGAGCTTTGCTAAACAGAAGCAGGAATGGAGGGGAACGAGTGAAAACCTCCCCACACCGCTTATATCATAGGTTTAAATCAATACTTTTGTAAAGATATATCGATTTAAACTCAATTTACAAAAATTTGCTTGTCAAGATATCCGTTCTAGTATAGATTTATAACAATCGATCTTTAAAAACCATAAAGTTTTGTCTATCAAGGCTGGTCTGTCAACCGCCGGCTTTGTTGTGGCAAAAAATCCTTTGCTCAGTTGGATTCTCATGGAAATAACCAATCGTATTCATTTTGACAATTTGCGGGGTGATATCTTCGGTGGTCTAACAGCTGCCATCGTTTATCACCCTCTAGCTCTCGCCTTCGGGGTAGCTTCTGGGACGGCGATCGGGGCCAGTTCAACCGCCAAAAATCCCGAATTAGGCTTACCTGCGGACTTGACACTGTCCAAAGTTCTGCCCGCAACAGGTTTGCTTAAGGGGTAAAGAGCCTTACTCTTACTCTCTTTCAGCTTTTGAAGGTTCATTTAGTCCGTTTATATTCAATACTCCTCATCAGGGGAGGCTTAAGGAGGTATTCGTGGATTTTTTCTCATTGTTTGTCATGGACTTTATCCAGCAGTTGCAGTCGCCAACGCTGGCCTTTTTGATTGGTGGCATGATCATTGCCGCTCTCGGTAGTGAATTGGTCATCCCAGAGTCGATTTGTACGATCATCGTCTTCATGCTGCTGACCAAAATCGGTCTGACCGGCGGGATTGCCATCCGCAATTCCAACCTGACGGAAATGGTATTACCAATGATCTTTGCCGTCATAGTAGGGATTATTGTGGTCTTCGTCGCCCGCTATACCTTAGCCAATCTGCCCAAGGTGAAAGTGGTAGATGCGATCGCTACTGGGGGATTATTTGGAGCCGTGAGTGGCTCGACTATGGCCGCCGGTCTGACGGTACTCGAAGAACAAAAGATCCCCTACGAGGCTTGGGCCGGCGCACTCTATCCTTTTATGGATATCCCGGCGCTGGTAACGGCGATCGTGGTGGCTAACATTTATCTTAACAAGAAGAAGCAGAAAGAAGCAGCCCACGACCACGAGTCTTTTAGCAAGCAGCCGGTGGCGGCCGGGGATTATTCCGATCAGCAGGATTATCCCAGCAGTCGGCAGGAATATCTCAGCCTACAGCAGCCAGCGGATAATCGGGTCAAGATTTGGCCGATCATTGAAGAAAGCCTTCGCGGACCGGCCCTATCGGCCATGTTATTAGGTCTGGCTTTGGGCATATTCACCCAGCCGGAAAGTGTCTATAAAAGCTTCTACGATCCCCTCTTTCGCGGCTTGCTTTCGGTCTTGATGCTAGTCATGGGGATGGAGGCTTGGTCAAGGGTTGGTGAACTGCGTAAAGTAGCTCAGTGGTATGTCGTCTATAGCGTCGTAGCACCGTTTATACATGGTCTAATCGCCTTCGGTCTCGGCATGATTGCCCACTACGCCACCGGGTTCAGCTGGGGCGGTGTGGTCATGCTGGCCGTCATCGCTTCCTCTAGTTCCGACATCTCCGGGCCGCCCACGTTGCGGGCCGGTATCCCGTCGGCTAATCCCTCCGCCTATATAGGTGCGTCCACGGCCATCGGTACGCCCGTAGCGATCGGCTTGTGCATACCCTTCTTCGTTGGTCTCGCCCAGGCCCTCAGCGGCGGCTAATTCCAGAAGGATTGTGGTCTGTCGGCGTTCCCTCGATCGGACAGACCAAGCAAATAAATGTACACATTTAAGGAGATAATCAACATGGCTAAACCAGCCAAAAAGCTCGTCATCGTCACAGAAAAGATTTTGCTGAAAAAAGTCGCCAAGATCATCGAAGAATGCGGGGCGAGTGGTTACACGGTGATGGATACTGGCGGTAAAGGCAGTCGCAACGTGCGCTCGTCGGGACAACCCCACGTTTCCGAAACCGATACGAATGTTAAGTTCGAGATACTTACCCCCGATCGAATTATGGCCCAAAATATTGCCAAGCAGGTTGCCGATCAGTTTTTCCTCAATTTTGCGGGCATGATCTATCTCTGTGATGCGGAGGTTCTGTACGGACAGAGTTTCTGTGGACCAGAGGGCTGTGAAATCTAGACAACTAAGCTTGTCTTGATCTGGGCCACCCCATCTGCAGCCTGACTGTCCTTGAGCGGTGGCCCTTTTTCCTATCCCCCAGTTTTATAACCACCTAGGGCTTGCTGAATAAATCTAAAAACCTTGTTGGATAAGGCTTTTAGGCTTTTTTCCCTCAAAAAGTGCTGACCATTGGAGTGATTGGGGGTAAAATTCCTGGACTTTTTCCCTGAAAATTAGGTAACTGACTACCTCAAAATCGGTAAAACCCTACACCCGTTCGGCTGAGCTCACGGCCGAAGCCTACACCCCACACCCCACACCCTGCCCCCACGAAAAACTTTTTCAGCAGACCCTACCTAAAACCTTTAACCCTCATCCCTTTAAACTGATGATTTTGTCCTATATTCTGCCTCCTTCGATCGGGGAGATAGCAGCCCCCATGACTCCGCTCCCCTTGCTTGCCACCGTTGTGGCCGAGGATTCACCGATTATTCTCTCTGGCGTATTGCTGACACTGGTGGTGATTTATCTGGCCAGCAAGCTCGGCGCAGAGGCCGCCCGACGATTGGATTTTCCGCCCGTACTGGGAGAACTGGTCGCCGGTGTGATTGTCGGCGTTTCGGCCTTGCATCTGCTCATCTTTCCCGAAGGGGGACTATCGGCCTCTGACTCGCTGATTATGACGGTACTGCAAGGATTGAATCAATTGGCCCCGGCTGCCGTGGACCGGATCTTTGAGTCCCAAAGTGAAGTGATTTCGGTTCTAGCTGAAATCGGTGTGATTATTCTGCTGTTTGAAATTGGCCTAGAATCCGACCTGCGACAACTCAAGGAAGTGGGAATTCAAGCCACGGTTGTGGCCTGTGTGGGGGTTGCGGCACCTTTTGCGGCAGGTACGGCCGGGTTAATGCTCGTCTTTCATGTGGCGGCCATCCCGGCGATTTTTGCGGGGGCAGCCTTGACAGCAACCAGTATCGGTATTACCTCGAAGGTGTTGTCCGAGTTAGGTCAACTCAAATCCAAAGAAGGGCAAATTATCGTCGGTGCAGCGGTGATCGATGATGTCCTCGGTATTATTGTTCTGGCTGTGGTCGCTAGTTTAGCCAAAACCGGTGAAATCGATGTGGTTAATGTTATTTACCTAATCGTCAGTGCCACGGCCTTTTTGATCGGATCAATTTTGTTGGGAGGTATTTTTAACAAAAGTTTTGTGGCGATCGTGGAGCGGCTGAAAACTCGGGGAAATATTGTTATTCCCGCATTTGTCTTCGCTTTCTTTATGGCCTTTTTGGGTAATGCTATTCATCTTGAAGCGATTTTAGGGGCCTTTGCCGCCGGTTTGGTGCTTGATGAAACTGATACCCGCAACGAGTTGGATGAGTTAATTAAACCGATCGCCGATTTGCTTGTGCCGATTTTCTTTGTGACGGTGGGAGCGCGTGCCGATCTCGGTGTTTTAAACCCAACGGTACCGGAGAATCGGGCTGGACTTTTGATCGCTGTCTTTTTGATGGTTGTGGCGATTATCGGTAAACTGGTGACGGGCTGGGCAGTTTTTGGCATATCTGGAATCAATCGCCTCGCCATCGGTGTGGGTATGATTCCCCGGGGTGAGGTGGGTCTAGTTTTTGCTGGGATTGGTTCGGCCAGCGGAATTTTGGATAAGCCTTTGGAGGTGTCGATTATTATTATGGTAATCCTGACCACTTTCCTCGCTCCTCCCTTCCTCAGAGTCGCTTTTGGTAAGACGGAAGCTGTTCCCGAAACCCTGGAAGGCAAGGAGCCGGCTAATCCTATTCCTTAATTTTGCGGGTAAAATCTGATTTTTTAGACGAGGCTGAAGCATTTTCAGCCTTTTTAAGAATCTATGCTCAGGATAAGGGAGCGATCGAGGTAAGATTTGAGAGTATCTAATCTTTTTCCTATGTTCGAGCAGACATTTAAGAATATCGACGATATTCTCCGAAAAGAGGCGGGATGCGCCACGGAGTTGGATTACGCAGAACAAATCTCCTGGATTCTCTTTTTGAAATATCTCGACGATCGGTCAGTCGATCGCCAGAATCGGGCATTATTGACGGGGGAAGACTACGATCCGTTACTAGACGAACCCTATCGCTGGTCGAATTGGGCCTACCCCAAGGACGGGAGGGGTGAACTGCTGAAAACCGCCAAGGTAGGGGACGATCTGATCGAATTCGTCAATAGCGAGCTATTTCCTTACTTTCAGGGATTCAAGCAATACGCAGAACTGGGGACGTTCGGGGCTAAGATCGGGGAAATTTTTGCGGGGGTGCGGAATAAGTTTCAGAGCGGGTACAACCTGCGGGAAGTTCTCGAAAGTATCGACCGGCTTCAGTTTCGCACGCAACAGCAGAAACACGAGCTTTCGGACCTCTACGAAACCCGGATCAAAAATATGGGCAATGCGGGGCGAAACGGGGGCGAGTATTACACCCCGCGGCCCCTGATCCGGGCGATGATTCAAGTGATTAAACCGCAATTAGGGGAGACGATTTATGACGGGGCCTGCGGTTCGGCGGGGTTTCTCTGCGAGGCCTACGAGTATTTACGCCACAGTAAGGCCGATCTGAGTACGAAAGAGCTAGAAACGCTACAGACGAGGACTTTTTTCGGCAAGGAGAAAAAGGCTTTAGCCTATATTATCGGGGTGATGAATATGATCCTGCACGGGATCGAGGCTCCCAATATTATTCAGACCAACACCCTGGCCGAAGATATTCAAGCGATTCAAGAGAAGAATCGTTATGACATCGTTTTAGCTAATCCCCCCTTCGGAGGCAATGAACGCAAGGAGATCCGCGGCAATTTCACGATCAATACCGGAGAGACGGCTTTTCTTTTTCTCCAGCATTTTATCAAGAGTTTGAAAACCGGGGGACGGGGAGCGATCGTTATTAAGAATACCTTTCTGTCGAACGCAGACAACGCCTCCAGAGAGTTACGGAGGGAGTTAACCTCGTCCTGTAATCTCCATACGGTTTTGGATTGTCCCGCTAAGACCTTTTTAGGGGCGGGGGTAAAGACGGTGGTTTTATTTTTCACTAAGGGTTCGCCGACGCAGAAAATCTGGTTTTATCAACTCGAACCGGGGCGAAGTCTGGGAAAAACAAACGCGCTCAATGATGATGATTTGAAGGAGTTCATCGAGTTTCAATCGACTTTTAAGCTATCGGAGCGCTCTTGGTTTTTAGACTTAGAAGAAGTCGATCCTGGTTCCTTCGATTTGTCGGTGAAAAATCCCAACGCGCCGGAGGGCGATCCTTTACGCGAGCCGGAGGAAATTTTAGCGGAGATTGCGGAATTGGACCGGGAAAGTGGGTCGATTTTAGAGGCGATTTCCGATTTATTGGGGTCTTCTCCTAGCTGATGGGAAGGGTGGTTTCGGCTTCGCTCAACCACCCAAATTGAGGGCTAAAAGAGGGCTGAGCGAACCCAAATAGAGGGCTGAGCGAACCCAAATTGAGGGCTGAGCGAACCCAAATTGAGGGCTGAGCGAACCCAAATTGAGGGCTGAGCGAAGCCGAAGCCCGATATCTCCTCAACCACCCAAATAGATTGCGGAATTGGACCGGGAAAGTGGGTCGATTTTAGAGGCGATTTCCGATATATTGGGATCTTCTACTGGCTGACGGGAAGGGTGGTTTCGGCTTCGCTCAACCACCCAAATTGAGGGCTAAAAGAGGGCTGAGCGAACCCAAATTGAGGGCTGAGCGAACCCAAATTGAGGGCTGAGCGAACCCAAATTGAGGGCTGAGCGAACCCAAATT
>NZ_JADBUB010000108.1:0-4396 GCF_020245865.1 Microcystis sp. M169S2 | reverse complement strand
TTGGAGGGATCGGGGGTAGAATTCAGGTACTTTTTCCCTGAAAATTAGGTAACTGACTACCTCAAAATCGGTAAAACCCTACACCCTACACCCCACACCCTACACCCTGCCCCCACCAACAAACTTTTTCAGCAAACCCTAAGTATAGGTAACATATCAGGATAGGCAAAAGGCAAGAGGCAAGAGGCAAAAGGGGGAATAGATAATCAGTTTTTAATAACTGGATTTAGGATAAACCGCGAGGGGAGGCCGTTTGTGATCCTCTCGATTTCCCCAATACGGTAATCCGTAAATGGGTTGGAGCTAGACTTTTTCCCCAGCTAAAATAAAATGGGATGGAGAATAACTATCGACGATAAGCCGTTTTAAGATTATGGGATTCTTTGACTCAGAAGTGGTTCAACAGGAAGCTAGACAGCTATTTGAGGATTACCAGTCTCTCACACAACTGGGCAGCGAGTACGGTAAATTCGATCGAGAGGGTAAAATCATCTTTATCGATAGGATGGAGGAGTTAATGGAACGCTACAAGATATTTATGAAGCGTTTCGAGTTATCTGAGGATTTCTCCGCCCAAATGACTGTAGAACAGCTAAAAACCCAATTAGGTCAATTTGGCATGACTCCGCAAATGATGTTCGACCAAATGCAGCAAACCCTTGAGCGGATGAAGGCAGAAATTCGCTGAAATTGCCGATATTTATCGGGTCTTGGCTGTCTTCTACCCGATAATGGCTTCTCCAGTTTACCGCTCGGAAATTTGGGGTTTCTGCGGTTTTTCGAGAACAATGATCTAATAATTTTAAGTAGGTTAGCTGATGAACTCCAGGCCAGATTCACAAGAGAATATTGAGCCACCTCAGTATAGTGAAAAAACTAACCGCATTCAGGCGATCAGTCAACTGATTAAGGCGATCACCCCGTTAATTTGGGCTATAGTTGTTCTAGTGGTTATCGTGCCTCTTTTAGGGAAAATTTGGCTAGGAACTACCAGCAATGAACCGTTAAAAACTAAGGTTGCTACCGAAACTAACCTAGAGATTCCCATCACTATACCCCAAAAATCTAACAGTCAAATTGATCGAGAAATTAGCCAAGCTTTACAGACAGCGAGAGCCAATTCTCAAAGCTTTGCTTTAGGAGAAATTGAGGGATGGGTGGAGGAGTTGATGACACGAGTAGATCAGGGTTTTCTGCCTTGGTATTTTAACTATTTCAATCAAAAACAATTTGAGGGCAAGGCCTTTCTAAGCGGATTATACTTCTCGATCGCTCACTGGGTCAATACAGATAATCCACCCCCGGAACAGGTGGTGGCAGAAAATTTGACCAAAACTATTCAAACCGAGTTTACTAAACGGGTAATTCGTCCCCAAGAAGCCCAATTACGTCTAGAGAGAATTACTAGGGATGCCGTTAATTTATATGTCAGTAATTTAAGCAATGAATTAGAGAATATTCAGGCCAGTTATCAAATTCCCCAAGGCAAATGGGACCGTTATCTTAGCGATATAGCCATAACAATTCAAGATACCGAGGGCAATATTTCTAACACATCAATTAAACTTTTAGTCGGTGGTGCCACTGCTTTGGGAGTTAAATCTCTCATCCCAGTGATGAAAGTGGGCAGCACAGTTTATTTGTCCCTAGCGGGAAAAACGGGGGCGAAAATTGCCACTAAAACCGGTGGAGCAGTAGCGAGTAGTTTTGGGGCAGAATTAATCGATCCAATCGTGGGAATTGGTTTGATAGTTTGGGATTTATGGGACTATCAGCACACGGTAAACATTGAAAAACCGATTCTGCGGGATGCCATTTTTAATTATTTACAAGAAGTCAAATACGATCTAGTCAATAATCATCAAGGTAGCGTCCTTTCCTCTATTTATCAAATTGAGGCCAGTGTCAATAAATCCTTAGTGAGAACCTAAATAAAATGATCTAAGTAGGTAGGCGTTAAAAATTATCAGACACCCCCCTTATCAAGGGGGGCAGGGGGGATCGAACCTAAAATCCATTTTTAATTTAATTATAACCAGCTACTTAATTCTAACTGCGCCATCGTAAAATCTGTGCTTTAATGGGGTTGACAAAATCCCGTTTTTCTGCTTGAGATTTCTCGTATTCTTGCTTAAGGCGATAATACCATTTGGCCTGGGTATCGGCATCATCAATTAACATCAAAGCCGGATGATAACTAAGTCCTTCCTGTTGTTTAATCACCACATCGCGATCCTGTTTAAGAAATTGTAGGGTTAAATAACGCAAAAGAGGGGTTAAAAATGCCAACCAAGGAATCGTATAGTATAAACTTTGATGGACTTCGCAGTGATTTTCATCGATGGGAGTAATTGCCGTAAAAGCACAAGCTAAATGGCGATCGCCTCGTAGTATTTCTGTACGCACCGAGGGCAATTCAAAAACAATTTCAATCGATACTTTATTACCCAAAATTTTATAAGGTTTCGCACTTACAGGCATATCATAGGGAGCAAGACGAAAACCGAAGGGAACAGGTTCGTATTGTTTTTCCTTGACCCGAAATTTGCGCGGACCGCTGCGCCACCACCAAGAAGTATGAACGTAGGGACCGTGGGCCGGATCCATCAATCCCACCACTGCATGGTCAATATTGCAATCAAAAGTGATAGTTTCGGCTACTTTGGGTGTAAGTTTGCCAAAAGCGCTAATAGTCGGCACAGGAGGCAGATTTTCTTTATTAATTTCTCTTTTTGAGTCTGCCGGAATAAACACCCAGATATGACCTTGTATTTCACGACAGGGATAACTGGTGACACAAATTCTGTTAATATCAAGGCGATCATGTTCCGTTAATGAGGGGATCTCAGAACAAACGCCATCGCTAGTGTTAAATTTCCAGCCATGATAGCAACAGTACACCCCATCTCCTTCAATCCAGCCATGGTGCAGCGGAATGCCACGATGGGGGCAAATGTCCCGCAATGCGAACACTTCTCCATCCTCTCTCCTACCGACAACAATCGGTTCACCTAGCATTTTTTTGGCCATTAGCTGACCGGGTTTCAGTTTATTTGCCGGTGTGGCCACATACCAAAAGTCGCGCAGTAAGCTAGTCATAGGGTTTCTCTGGAGAGCTTCGATCGTTGATCCTATCATTAGAAATGAAGATTATGACCAAGACTAGGGCAGATAATTTATGGACGTAACTGGATTCGAACCAGTGACCCCATCGATGTCAACGATGTACTCTAACCAACTGAGCTATACGTCCGCACGAATTGCTATTATAACACGATTGCTTCTAATTAGGCAAGCCCCTAGGCAATAAATTGATAGCCAATTAACTTATAAATTAACTTGGCAGTGGTAAATTCCGAGACCACCGAATCACTAATCGGGGCTAATTCCATCACATCGCAGCCAATCACCTGATGAGTTTGGAAAAGACGACGGAGAAAGCCTAGGGTTTGATGCCAACTTAACCCCCCCGGTTCAGGTGTTCCCACCCCCGGAATTAAAGCCGGATCTATGCCATCCACGTCTATGGTTAAAAATACCTTCTCTGTGGTAATTTTGGCGATCGCTTTTTCGATCCAATTCGGATCACCGGCGATATCTCGATCCCAAATCACGGGAATCTGCTGTTTAGCGATTAATTCGGCTTCTTCTCGACAAATAGCCCGAATTCCCACGGGTAAGGTCGGTAAACCCATTTCTAACACCCGACGCATCACACAGGCGTGGTTATGGTGGGAGCCTTCGTACTCAAAACGCATATCGCCATGGGCATCAATTTGAACCACCGTAAAAGGTTCCGATAAAGCTTGTCGATAAGCTTGTACTACTCCCGTAGTGATAGCGTGTTCACCCCCGACGGCGACGACAAATTTATCATCGGCAATTAAACGCGAAACTGTAGCTGTGGTGACGGCTAACATCTCCTCGGCGGACAATTGCGGTTGCTGACGGGTATCGGCGATCGCATCATGGGTATAGATGCCCACTTCTAAACAGGTTTCCCTCTTAAGTTCTTCGTCATAAGCTTCCAATTGTTGGGAAGCGGTAATCACCGCCGCCGGTCCAGTTTCACAACCCTTGCGATAGGTGGTGGTGGCCTCGTAGGGAATCGGCAGGATCACGGCCTTAGCTGTGGAGTAAGATGCGATCGCTTCACTCCCTAAAAACTGTTCGCTACCGGTGGCGCAAGACAATAACATGGGCAAGTCACAGAAAATTTTAGTCCGATATCCTATTATAAATATTTTGACTATTTTTGCTCAAGGGGTGACAGAACAGTTAAAAAGCTTGCTTTATAAGGCTCATAGCCGTTAACCCTTTGGAGAAATAAGGGTTTTTCTGGGGTTTGAGGCGGATCAAAGAAAAGGCAAGTTCCGAGAAAGTATCCATCGACTCA
>NZ_JADBUB010000107.1:0-54602 GCF_020245865.1 Microcystis sp. M169S2 | reverse complement strand
CTTGACTCATTTGATTTAAGTTGCTGGCAATGGCTTTCATCGTCATAAAAGCCGAGCTAAAGGCGATTAGCTCATTTAAGGGATAACTTCGACTCTCAACCCCCAAGCTCAGTAATTGCTTCTCAAGAGATTCAATTTCTTGGATGAGCAATCCTAACTTTGGTGGGTTGAGAATGACCTAGTCAGCGATCGCAGTTTGTTGTGCGGTCTCGCGTAGCGAGCGCGTTGCGACCGCTGGTAATTCATTTGGTTGCTAAAACTGTGGAAATTTGTTCGAGACTGGCAATCTTAACCGAGGCTCGCTCGACCCCGTGTCGGTTAAATGACAGTGACCACTGCACCTACTATCTAACAAAAATAGCATTTTCTGAATTAGAAATTATTTGTCTTGCTGACTTACTCAGAGTTTTATTATTATCTAACCACCAAAGCAAAATATGAGTATCTAGTAAATATTTTAAAATTACTCTCTTTCAAAACTGTTGATAATATCATCGGGTAAAACATCAAAATCATCAGCCATTTTTAGCTACTAATAATTAAGGTTCCAATATCGATAACGGTAGCAGTCATAATTTAATAATTCCCTGGTTTATTATGTAAATTATAGACTATCTGTCATTACCAATCAGTCAATCATCAAGGGGACTTCTCACACCTCTGCCACCTCTGGCTAAAACGTGGGTATAAATCATCGTCGTCCTCACATCTTTATGACCTAACAATTCTTGAACGGTGCGAATATCATAGCCATTTTGCAGTAAATGGGTAGCGAAACTATGGCGAAAGGTATGGCAACTGACTCGCTTAGGCACGCCGGATTGCTGAACGGCTTGTTTGAGAGCTTTTTGGATGGTGCTTTCGTGGAGATGATGGCGGCGGGTTTCGCCGGAACGCGGGTCTTGGGATAGGGTGTAGGAGGGGAAAATATACTGCCAAATCCATTCACGGTCAGCTGTTGGATATTTTTGCGCCAGGGCGTAGGGCAAATAAACAGAACCGTAACCTCTTTCCAAGTCTTGTCGATGTAGGCGTTGTACAGTTTGGAGATGTTCTTTGAGAGAGGCTTGAATGCGTTGGGGTAGGGGGGTTACGCGGTCTTCTTTGCCTTTGGTATCGCGGATAATCAGTTGATTTTGAGCAAAATCCACGTCCTTGACTCGCAAATTGAGGGCTTCGGCTAATCTCAACCCGCTACCATAAAGCAGTTGAACGATAATATGCTCTACACCACTGAGGTGCTTCATGACGTTTTGCACTTCTTCTTTGGTGAGGACGGTGGGCAGACGTTTGTGACTTTTTGCCCGTAAATATGTACCGATATTTTCCAGTTCAATTTTAAGAACTTCTCGATAAAGGAAAAGGATGGCGTTGAGGGCTTGGTTTTGGGTGGCGGCGGCAACGTTTTTATCAACGGCAAGATGGGTCAAAAAGGCTCTAATTTCTTCACCCCCCATTTCACGGGGATGTTTTTTCTGATGGAAGAGCAGATAACGCTTAATCCAGTCCAGATATGTTTGTTCGGTGCGGTAGGAGTAGTGTTTGAGGCGAATGGTTTCACGCACTACGTCTAGGAGTTTTCGGGGTGCGGGAGGGTTCATCACAGAGTACGCTAATCGGCATAACACGCTTATTGTAATATTATACGGAAAACTTCTCGCGATCACTCTATTTGAGCGTAATATACGGAAAGATTCTTTAAAAAGTGCGTATTTAGCGTGATATACGGAAAATTTCCGCATAATATATAGTTAGGTTCTACGTGAACCCATCATGGGCTATATCAAATCGTAGTCCCCTAGCATTCGATGTTCAACCTTCTTTCGATATTCAAACTTCGGCGTTGCTGAATCAAGGTATGAATGACAACCTTGGACCTATCCAAAAGTTAGTTTGGGTCTAGGTTTTAAAAATCCCACAAAAGAAGATTCATATCTCAAATCAGCAACGCCCAAACTTCTAAAGATCAAACCTTGAACTTATGAGCTACCTCTCCTTTCACTCACCCTCATCGGCATCCCCCCCGGTTACTGCTAACGTTGGCTCCTTGCGATCGGCGTTTTCTCGCTGGGTGTTGAGGAATTATGGTTCGGACTATCGTTTTACTGTCAGTAGGCAGCGCAGCCGTGAGAATGCACAGCGATTTCAGCAGACATTTGAGGCTTGCAGTCGAGAGAACCCTACCGATCATCCGATGGTTGGTATTGTCGGCGGAGGTTTTGCTGGACTCTTCGCAGGGTTAATCCTGCGATCTCTCGGCATTGAGTGCGACATCTTTGAAAGCAGCGACCGGGTTGGGGGGCGGATCGACACCTGGTATTCCTCAGATTACGATCCGAATGACATGGAAAAGGCCGGTCTTTACGGTGAAGTCGGCGGTATGCGGCTGCCGCAATTTTCCGCAGATATGCTGCCAGTGCAACAAGTGGCGCTTGCTGTCAATGCTGTACTGGATCGCAACGGTTTAGGTGACAAAAAAGTCTACTGGCGGAAGTTCTATTACAACTCGCCCCAACAAAGACTCCGGTACAACAATATGCCAACGTTCACCACCAGCAGCCAGTCGGTGCTGAACGGGTTCAACTTTGGTCAATCAACTGGTGGCGACGTGCCCGACATTTGGCTGACACCCAAACTAGACTCCCAGAAAAATCAGTATTTGCCCATTAACCAGGTACTAGACCAAGTTAACAAGCCGTTCCTTGATGCCATCAACCGTTCCTTCGCGGAAGGCTTTGAACTGTTAATGCAATTTGACCAGTACTCGATGTGGGACTATCTCACCACCCAGTTTCGGTTGGGTGATATGGGCGAATACTACGATCCACAGATGGGTACCAAGAACGACCTGCTGCCGTGGTCGGTCGCCAGTTTCCTAGAAACCACCAATGTTGGCAGCGGTATGTATGCAGTGTCATTTGTAGAGATGGTGATAGCTGTATACGATTGGGGCGGCAGCAAAGATCCCTATCGACCCGGGGATAATGCCATCTATATGTTGACGGTTGATAAGGGAATGCAGCATTTTCCCGATGCCTGTCGCATTGTCCTCGATCTGGCGGATGCAGTGTCAAGCAAGGATGGTCAGATCGCACAGATACAGGTCGGAATGCTCCCGGCAAAACCGGATGGTTCCTATACTTACAATCCACCAAATCTGACCCCAGATGCCGAACCACCCCATGCCAAGGACAGCCAGAATGTACAAACTGCTGGGTCCAGCCCGCCAGAACTTGTTAGTGCCAACCAGCGCCAGCGGGTCTACCTGCGGCACAAGGCGGTGTCATTGCAGCACGATGCCGAGCTATATGATGGTCATGGTGGGATGCGGTTGGTCGTTCGCGACCTTGCTACCACACAGGATTCAGAACATGTATACCCTTATGCGATCGCCACATTACCCAACGGCTGCTACCTGAATGGCGCAGATCGGCTGAACCTGCTCAATAGTCTTTCCTTTGCCAAGGCGCAGGCAATCCGCGAATCCAACTATATGAGTGCATTCAAGGCATTTTTGACCTTCAAAAAACAGTTCTGGATTGAAGCCGGAGAGCGACAGGGGGGATACGGTGCTGCTGCCACCGACCGACCCAACCGCCAGATCATCTATCCATCCTATGGATACAATGCCCAGCAGGGCGTTCTACAGATCTATTGTTGGGCGATGGATGCCCGCAAACTTGGAGCGCTAAGCGATCGCGAACGTATCGAAGAATGCCTTAAAGGAATTCAGTATCTCTACCCAGATGTGGATGTTTACGAACACTTTGCCGGATACGACGACGGTAGAACCACAAAAACCTGGTTTTGGGACGAACACGCTGGGGGTGGCGCATTTGTGCTGTTTAACCCCAATCAATTTAAGTATCTCTACCCCACCCTGTTAACTCCAGAATTCGATGGCTGCCTCAACTTTGCTGGGGAGGGTTGCTCTGTGCATCACGGCTGGATCGTCGGCGCGCTGGATTCAGCCTATAACGCTGTACTGAATATCCTCCAGCAGGCGGGTGCAAAGGAGAAAATTCAACAGATGAAGGAGATCTGGGGTACTTACACAACACCCGATATCGAAGGCGATCCTAGTACCGCAAACCAGATGAGTTATGCCTATCAATACAATCTGGTGGATCGCAATGCGGCGGCAGTGCCACCCAATGGCGATCGCAGCATTTATGGGAATACAAATTACGTTTTTGAAGGTCTCGTCCCTGCATTCATTGCCGACTACAACACAGTGCCACAGACTATGAAAGCAACGACACAGGACAAGCAAGTCCTCAAGATGTTGAATGCACTGTGGGACGATAACGTGGCGCAGCGGGCGAAATTACCACCGAAGCCTATCCGCACGGACAATGCGGTAGATATGTTAGAAGACATCTATTATGGCAACAATTTCCAGGCTATTCCCGCTCCAGAGTTCTGGCTGAAGGACGACGATGAATTCGCACGCCAGCAGTTAGCCGGTTTCATGCCGAACCTGCTGACACGAGTAAATGTATCTGAGGTCAAACAGCTTATCGCCACGGCTGAGGTACCTAACCCGGAAGACCTGGGGCCAATCGAGAATGTTCAGTACATCGCAGATTATCGTCGTTACTTGTCAGCATGTACAGTAATTCCCGAAGGCTACTACCTCGCCAAGCCAATCGTATTTTTCACAGTCACAGCGCAAAACGAACTGATGCCGCTGGGCATCCAGCTTGAATTGGGCGGCGAGCTATTCACCCCCAATATGACTAATGCCGCCAATGCCTGGTTGCTGGCAAAAATGCAAACCAATTGCGCCGGACAAACCCTCCATGATGTTGGCTTTCATCAATTGCTGACCCACCAGATCTGTGCGATGGTGTCGATCTCATTGTTCTCGGAAGAGGTATTCAACCCACTCACCGAACCTGTTTCCAGCGAACCGTTCCAGCAACACCCTGTGTTCAAATTGCTGAGTCCTCATGTCGTCAAGACAGTCGAGTTCCAACAAACCATCTATAATCATGACTACGATCCGACAGCCCAACCATTCCCCACAACCCGAACTATCAATGGCACTCCCGGCGTATACAACATCGGCTTCATTTACGATTTAATCTTCTCTTGCGGTCGTATTGGCAACTATCAATTGCAAAATCGGATTTACAACGATAGTGATTTTCGTTTCCTAGATCTAGCAATTCCGATCGATGCTGCGAAACGTGGGGTTTCCGAAACACCGTTTTCCTACCCCTATGTGCACGATGCCAGCTTGTGGTTCAAAGCAATCTTCAGGTTCGTCAACGCATTTGTCAATGTGCAATATCCGGGGGGAGATCGCGAGATTGCAGCAGATGTGCAACTGCAACGATTCTTCGATAAGTTAATCCCGTCATTCAACTATATCGACGGCAACCGTCGGGCGCAGCGATTCCCCAGCGAGGTCAAGACCGCTGACTGCCTAAAGCAAGTGCTAACGATGTTTATCTGGCAGTTCTCTGTACAGCACACCGTGGTCAATGACGGTGCCTACAATCACGCTGCATTCGTACCGAACGCCTCCACCCTAATGTACGCCCCCCCGCAAGGCAAATCCTCTGCTGAATGGACATCCGCCGATGTATTGTTCTGTCTTCCATCACAAACTGCGACCTATGAGGATATCGGGAACATGACTTTTATGGATGTCCAGATCAACGCATCGGTTACTGGGCAGGGTCCTTATCCTGAAACCGTCTTTGGTCGAGGTGTGCTGGAGCCATCCATTGATGTGCTACAGGATAGCTATGGTTTTGTCGTACCAGCACTACGCGACATCGTTGACAGTTTTTACCAAGACGTGCGCGAGGTGGGTCAGGCGATCCGCATCAGACAGGCAAAGGACATCGCCCGGTACCTCGAACTGTATCCAAACGCCGATGCGGTGCCAGAGACGGTTGTGTTTGACCTGATCTCGCCCGTGAACGTGATGAATACGATCCAGACCTAACAAGCGCGCTGCACCGGAACGGACAAATATGGTCGGTTGAGTTTAAAGGTTTTTTGTGTCCGGTGAGCGCGACCGTTAGTGCGATCGCCGATCTTGTAGGGTGTGTTACGGCGAATTATTAATTTTAGTTTTTTGACTAAATTGATAGCCGCCTAACGCACCCTACACTCTACTGAATATACAGCCCTAAGAGCAGAAATCCTTCAGGCTGATAATATTTGCCTATTACCTATTGGGTGTAGGCAGGTAAGTCTTGACTCATTTGATTTAAGTTGCTGGCAATGGCTTTCATCGTCATAAAAGCCGAGCTAAACGCGATTAGCTCATTTAAGGGATAACTTCGACTCTCAACCCGCAAACTCAGTAATTGCTTCTCAAGAGATTCAATTTCTTCGATGAGCAATCCTAACTTTGGTGGGTTGAGAATTACCTGGGCAGCGATCGCCTCAGCAATTTCATCAAAAGCGATCGCAGTCTTTTTTGCAATCGCTTGTAATTCAGGTAAAAACTTTTGTCGTATCGGTTCAGGAAGCGGTTGCTGTAGCACATCTTGTAAAGCATCCAGTTGAGCCGAGAGTTTTTGTTCGTAGCCAATGGAGAAATTCCAAAAATTTTGGTGTTTGGTTGCTAAAACTGTGGAAATTTGTTCGAGACTGGCAATCTTAACCGAGGCTGGATGTTGAGCGATCGCCACTGTGATGGCCTGCTTCAGTTGGGCGATATCTGACGGTGGTATCGTATCCTGAAAATAGCCTGACAGCAGTTTTTGATATAGCTGTCCCATTTTCTTAAAAGTCACAGAAAAATCTGTTTCCAGTTGGTTTGTAGCCGATTTTGTCATAAATACAGTGGTCAGCAACACCCCCAGAAACGCGCCTACGGGAACTGAAATCAGTGCAGCCCAAATTCCTTGCTCGAAAAAAGGAAAAATATCCTTCCCGATGGCATCGGCTGCTACAATCGCACCGATGCGAGCGATCGGCGTAAACCCCAGCCAAGCACAACTGAAGTAGGCGAAAAAATAAGCCAGACTGCTACTAAAAGGATTATAACCAAAGGACTTGACCAACAGGTAAATACAGAGAATCGTCAAACTCAAGGAAACAGTGGCCGCCCAACCGATCGCGATCGCTCGCCCCCTTGTCGGTTGAATGACAGTGACCACTGCACCTATTATCACAATATCTGCCACTTTTTCGTAAGCAGAAGGATAGGGAAACTCGATGTGACGAATAATAGCCAGTAACAAACCAATAACCAGGCCAAGACTGACAATTTCTCTCAGGCGTTTTAGGGATATAGGGGCCCATTTGGGAAAGGTAATCAGGTGTCTTCGCCTGAAAGTTGCAGTTACTTTCGTTTTATCGATTATCCTGCCTCCTAATCCCTCGCATTGTTGGATAAATCGAGATACAAGTTGAATAAATTGATAAAACTGTAGTGATTCTTGAACATCATACCGATCAATCTCTCCACTTGTTCGGAGATGATCAAGTTTACCCCCAATATTCGCTAAATCTTCTTCTAATTCTGTCAGGTAAGGGGTAGCTAAGATTTTTTTGGCGTTACTCAGATCCCTCAAGCTATCAAAGCTGTCGGTAAGATGAGTCGCCAATTGGTGAAATTCCGCCCTGAACTGACGCACTAAATTTTGTTCATGCTTTTCGCCCTTAAAAGCCATCAGATCAGCTAATTGTCGAGTCAATTGGTTCTGAATTGCCAAGATTTCACTCCAATTTTCTGCCACCAATATCTCACTACCGAATTCATGGGTTGCTTTTGTGAGCATTGAAAGGCTAGTTTGTGTTGATTTTTTAATCTGATTGAGTAAGTTAAGCTCGTTCTGCTCAATAGAAAGAGAATAATCCCGCTCCTCGACCTCAGTTTTTAAGTGGCGATCGAGGATTTTTTGGAACAAGTGCGGTATATCTTGAAGGATTCCCATCAAGTTCCGGTTGAGATCGGATCGAGTATTCTGGGGCCAAAATAGTAAGGCCACAGCAATTCCCACAGCGATTCCGATCCAGTTATCGATCAGGCGCGATCGCAAATAGAGCCAGATATCTTGTTGTGCTGATGTTCCTACCACTCTCATGGCAATTAAAGCGCCCAGTAGTGTGGCTTGGGAATAAGCGGCTTGCCATCGGTAAGTTTCACAGATCAGGGCGGCTAAAATGTAGGTGAGAGAGGGAATGACAAAAAAACTTGAGCCTTGGATTCCGTAGGCGTTCACCAGGATAGCGGCAATGATTCCCCCCAAAGCACTTCCCCCCAAACGCCCCAAACCAGCAGCGATCGCACCTCCCATGGATGGCTCAATCAGTACAGAGACATACCCAAAGACGGGATAAACAAAGTTGTCTAATACATTTCCTCGGTGCCAAAAGAAACTCGTTAAGAGAGCAGCACCTAGGGAAAACTTCAATCCCTGTCTGATCATTAGCCCGTTTTTACTGTCCAAGGTATCTCTATATCCTTTTTCGGCTTACTCATTGTTACTCATTAATCGCTCGCTCAATCCCATATAAAATTAGTGCCAAAAACGTCACCAACCAAAACCAAAGCTGAGGAGGCTCACTATGGATCAAGATTACTAAGACAAACGCTGCGGCGATAATCCACCACTTAAACCACCAAGTCCACCATTGAGAACGTCTTTTCGGATTTTCCATATTAGCTTTAACCGTTTATTCTAGTCGTTGTTTCTTTCAGCTACTTACGCTCGCAAGATTGTGGTTAACGGTCGTACACCCCTGTAATCCAGCGAAAAGCAGGGGTTATATAACTCACTAAAGAACGCTCTTCTACCACGGCATGGACATCTGCGGTAGTCCCGTTGGTAATTGTTTGGGGAGCTCCCTTGGCTTGGGTCCAGTAAAAACCACTCGGTGTATTGCGATCGACCTTCAGCGCTAAAGTGGCTTTGATAACACTTGCATTGACGGGTATAGGCTTATCGCGATCGTCTTCATCTCTACCCAGAAACAGCTTGCTGGCCAGTTCATGACTTCCCACTATATTTGCCAGTTCTGCCACAGTTACCGGCTGCTGATCGACGGTAATTACCTTAGCGACGATACCCCCATAGCGTTCGCGATCATAGAGATCGGGAACGACTTCTACTTCCTTGCCCGGTTCTAATCGTTTAGCATCACCACTCTTAAACAAGGCCACCACGTTGGTCTTGGCCTTTAGATTGGAGACTTCTAACGTACCGATGCGCCCCCCCGGAGCCAGGACTTCCCCCGGATTAACAGATAAGTCTAAAATCTGGCCGTTGTACAGACTCACTACATTTTTGTTGGCTTGAATGGTGGTTTTTAACGTATTAATCTCTCGTTGCTGGTCAGCGATCGCATTGTAACGAAGAATATCACTGGCTGTATCTTGCAGGTCTATTTGCCGTTTTTCTGTGTTTAGTATATTATTCTGGGCCGTCAATGCGTTCATCTGCGCTCGCAGGCTTTCATCAACCCCCTTCAGGCGATCGAGTTCTATTTGGACGCGATTGATACTATTAGAAGCCTCTAGATTATTGAACTGAAACAAATAGGAGGGAAAATCTAGCTTGGCGACAGCCCCCTCTTCGATAAGTTTATCGTAGGCGGCTAGTCTTTCATCCGTTGAGTTCTGGAAATTTTTAAGATATCGAGCATGGGAGAGATAGGCTTCTCGCTGTTTTTGATTACTGGATAATTGAACTTGAAGTGCTTTAATCTGAAGCTGATTGGCCTTTTGCTGGCGATCTATTGAGGCTGCATTCAATTGGCGACGACTCACTTCAATAGAGTCCACTCTTTTATCCTGCTGCTTGAGATCTGCTAACCTATCCTTTTTATCCTTTAATTCTGTTTCTAATTCAGGAAACTCTAAAGTTGCCAGTAACTGCCCTTTTTTGACAGAATCTCCCGGTTGAATCAGGAGGGTTAACACCCGCCCACCTTGACGGGGTTCGATATTAACAATAGAACGAGGAATCAAAATGACCGCTCGTCCTTGAACAGGAGTCGGAATCTTACCAACTATCGCCCAATAACTCAGTCCTCCGAGCAAAAGACCCACCGGCATTAAGCGCAGGATTATCTCCCCTAATCTTCCTGTTGGCTCCGAATATTTAAACGGTTTTTCCGAATCAATTTTAGGAGCAATTCCCGTTTTTATTTGATTATCATCCTGACCTTCTATCCTAGCCTGCGTTGTTTTCTTCGCACCCATATCTGGCTGCTGATGATTCTGATCAGACATAGATTCGGCTTGATTCTTTGCCATTGTACTGAAATGAGTAAAAATCACTTAATTTGTAACATGATAAACATTCAGAGGATATTACTTTAGACTAGAAAAATCCTCTGAAAAAATCGCTCAAGCTATTTTTGACATAAGATAACTAGGCTACCTCGAAAGATTTACCGAAGGCTCAAACCTTTAAAATTTCCTGTAAGAAACCTAATAAAGTAGCATACTTGATGTGACCTAAAACAACCTAATTAGGGATCAAGTGTTTGAGTCCAACACTCCGACTAGAGAGATAATCTATCGAACGAGTTTACACCATTCCAGCTTTTAACTTACATAAGGCGTATAGCTTTATTGTAACCGTTCAGGGGGGGGATGTCAAGCCGCCAGTGGCATTGACTCAGTGGAAGGACTCTCCAGGGGCAGCAGAGAGGGAGAAGAACTGCCTTTCCTAGAGCCATGGATACTACTCTCTGACAGTAGCCGCTCTTTTCTGCGTCTTTTTAGATTACTAGATTTTGTCCCCCCCTGAACGGTTACTTCAAGGGAGAAAAAGCGATCGGGCTATAATAGAGAAAATTTTATTTTAACTTGAGAAAATTCATTATGACAGCCACTATTGAAGACATTCGGGCAATACTAAAGGAATTGGCCCAATCCCAACAAGAGTTATCCCAATCCCAACAAGAGTTATCCCAAGCTCAAAAAGAGTTATCCCAAGCTCAAAAAGAAACGGATAAACAAATCAAGGAAACAGATAAGCAAATTAACAGAGTTAGTAAGCAGATTGGGGAGTTGGGCAATCGTTTAGGAGAGTTTGTCGAGTGGCAAGTGCGTCCTGCGGTGGTGCGTCTTTTTCAAGAGCGGGGCATTAATGTGCATGAGTTTCACCCTGGTATTTCGGTAAAACGGGATAATGAGGGTTTAGAGATTGATCTATTGGTAGTGAATGATACGGATGCCATTTTAGTGGAGGTCAAAAGTAAGTTAACTCAAAGGGATGTGGATGAGCATTTACAATGTTTGGCCAAGTTTAAGCGGTTAATGCCTCGTTTTCGAGATGTAAAGGCTTTGGGAGCGGTGGCAGCGATGATTGTTCCCGATGAGGTGGCGAGTTACGCTTGTCGTCAGGGTTTGTTTGTGTTGGTGCAGTCAGGGGAAAATGTAATAATTTTAAATGATGCGGAGTTTACGCCCCGGGTTTGGTAGGTTTAGCTTTTTCTCGAAATCTTCTAGGTTCTGTGTGATCAGTTTAACTTACATAGGATCGATCTTTGTGTCCTTTGTGTCTTTGTGGTTCCTTCCACTCACTCCCTAGGAGAGATGTATCTTAGAATACATTTTACCCACCAAACCTGGGAGAGCCGATTCCATTCCTGCCAATAATCAACGCTAAAATTATACTAAATCCCTTGAGTATAGGCTACATCACTTTAACCTGAGAAAATTCATTATGACAGCCACTATTGAAGAGATTCGGGCAATACTAAAGCAATTAGCTCAATCCCAACAAGAGTTATCCCAATCCCAACAAGAGTTATCCCAAGCTCAAAAAGAAACAGATAAGCAAATTAACAGAGTTAGTAAGCAGATTGGGGAGTTGGGCAATCGTTTAGGAGAGTTTGTCGAGTGGCAAGTACGTCCTGCGGTGGTGCGTCTGTTTCAGGAGCGGGGTATTGATGTCCATGAGTTTCACCCCGGCATTTCGGTAAAACGGGATAATGAGGGTTTAGAGATTGATCTATTGGTAGTGAATGATACGGATGCCATTTTAGTGGAGGTCAAAAGTAAGTTAACTCAAAGGGATGTGGATGAGCATTTACAACGTTTGGCTAAGTTTAAGCGGTTAATGCCTCGTTTTCGAGATGTAAAGGCCTTGGGAGCGGTGGCAGCGATGGTGGTTCCCAATGAGGTGGCGAGTTACGCTTGTCGTCAGGGTTTGTTTGTGTTGGTGCAGTCAGGGGAAAATGTAATAATTTTAAATGATGCGGAGTTTACGCCCCGGGTTTGGTAGGTTTAGCTTTCGTTCCACCCCCTCGCTAGGAGGAATGTATCTTAGAATACATTTTACCCACCAAATCCAAGAGAGCCATGAGAGTGAAGAGATTGAAAATTTAGAGATTTTATTTTTCTCCAAACGTTGAGAGTCTCAAACCCAATTTGAATTACTATTAGAGGAAAATTTAAAAATGACTGAGCCATTAACAGCAGGTTTACTTATCACCTTAGCAGTACAAGAGTTTGTGAAGTCTGGGACGGGGGATTTAACGAAACGGTTTACGGCTGAAGCTTTGGCTAAGATTCCCATTTTATGGGGAAAGATCAAAACCCGATTAATGGGAAGATCGGCGAAAGTTAATGAAGCGATCGCCAAGGTTGAAGGCGGTGATAGTACAGCCGTTGAAACTTTAACTAAAAATTTGGATGTGATTTTAGATGAAGATCCTGCTTTTGCGAAAGAGTTAAAAGTTTTAGCGCAGACGATCCAAGCGGGTAAAATTCAGGATAATAGTAGTATGATTCAAAATAATTCTGATAATGCTAAGGGCTGGCAGACAAAAGTTGAAGGGGGAACTGCCTATATTGGGAGGATTCATCTTGCCAATATAGGCAGCAAATAACAATCGTAACACAGGATCAGAGGGCAAATTTTTTGGATATTATTAGAGGTAGTGTGTATGGATGTCAGGATTTCTTTTGAAGGAGCAACCACCGAGGATGATTCTTATCACCTAAAAAATCTTGCTCGACTAATTGAAGAAGAATGCGACTGTTCTGTAAGTATTGAAACCAGAGAAGCAGAGGTGGGAATCCGAGACGGTGGCTTGGCTATCGGTATAGCAATAGCATCTTTAGTATTAACAGGGATTCAAACCTTGGTTTCAGTTCTTCAATACTGGGAATCTCAACAAAGTCAATATTCTATATCTATCACTGTTGATGCCAATGGACAGCAAAAAAGATTTTTAATGAAAAATTTATCCTTGAAAGAAATTCAATCCTTGCTGTCTGAGATTAATTCTCAACCTCATCACGGAACAGTTAGCGTAAAAATATTAAAACAGTAAACTATGGATATTTCAGAAAAACAGTCACAAAGAATTGCTGTTGCTATTTCTGCTATTAATAAAGGAGAACTAAATGCCGTTATTCCCGATGTTTCGCGGGTTCATGCTTGGTTAACAAATCCTGAGTTCGGCAATTGTAAAAGTAATGGACCAAAACCTTTACATGAGTGTCAAAGCAGGGCTAATTTTTCTGACTATTTTTTACCAATAATAGAAAAGTGGAACACTCAAGATCAACTAATTTTTTATTTCTCAGGACATGGAGACATGAGGGGAGAAATATATTGTTTAAAACTAGGAATAAATGATCGTGATTGGTTACCTTTTTCTAGCTTGATAGATGATTTACGTGCCTCTAAAGTTAATCGAGCAATCTTAATTCTTGATGCCTGTCATAGTGGTGCTGCAACTAAAGGAATTCGGTCTTCAGAATCATTAGTCTCGGAACTAGAAAAAAGCAATCAAAAACTTCCTAAAGGAATAGTTATTATTACTTCTTGTCAAGAAACTCAAGTATCCCGTGAAACAAACGAAGGAAACTATGGAATTTTTACAAAATTTTTATGTGAAGGAATAGAGAACGGAATGGAAGGCAACAGCAATAAGCCTTATATTTATGTCGGAGATATCGTTAATTATATAACAGGGAAAATTGAGAGAGATCCTATTTATTCCCAATTTAATCAGCGTCCAGAATTTAAAGTAATTAATGCTGATTCTGATATTTGGATTGCCAAAAACAAACACATCTTACAAGATAAATCTAAGGAAAATGAGCAACAAAACCGCGTTACTTCTTCTGAAGAATTAAAATTTCTTTATGAACAAATTCATCCAAATAGGCATCCATGCACGGAAGCGAGTCTTGATAAAATCGATTTAGAATTGATTAAAAAGTATGCAACAAGGATGGGATTATCTGAAGAAGATCAAAAGAATTTAGAAAAAATAGTTGATGAACTTAAACTTTATTCTCCTATTTACCATGAGGGAAAACAATATCTACATAAGGCAGCTGTATTATGTTTTCATCAAAACCCTGAAAGAATTTATCCTCAATGTAAATCTACTTTCGTGGACAGAACTAGAGGAAAAACTGCTTTTGAAAGGTATGATATTCATGGATCTTTGATTCATCAAATAGAAAAATTAGTTGAGCGAGTAAAACAAGCAACAAAAAAGATTTCATTTATTAACAAAAAAGGAATGCGACAAGAAATTGACGATATAGATTTGGAGGTGGCACGGGAGATAATTTCTAATGCGATCGCTCATAGAAACTACCAATTAAATAGTCATGTTCAAGTAATTATTACACCAGAAGCTCTTGAAGTAAAAAGCCCTGGTAATTTTCCAGATAATACATCTTGGGAAGAACTTATAAAGGAATCAACACCTGTATCAATTCCAATTGATGCGGCTATTGCTCAATATCTTTCTCAGTTGTCAGGATATGAAGGAATTGGTCAAGGTTTTACTTTATTCAAGCAATATATAGAAAACAATGGTTTAGACAGCCTAACTTGTAAGAAATTACGGGGAGAATATATATGTGTTAGTCTCTTACGTCGAAATGAGTTTAGTAATGAAATTTTGGAAAATAATATCGCCATCCCTACTTATACAGCAAATATCCCTAATAATCTAAATCGGGCGCGTACTGGGGCGGTTAATTTCGTGGGGCGTGAAGATGCAATGAAACAACTGCACCACCAGTTACAGCAACAAGAAAGAATTGCGATTACCGCCGTCGTTACGGGAATGGCAGGAGTGGGTAAGACAGAGTTAGCACTCCAGTATGCCCTACATCATCAGAAAAACTCAACTTATCCCGGCGGTATTTGCTGGATCGGGGTGCAAGGTGAAATGGTGGGGGTACAACTATTAGATTTTGCTAAGTCGCAGTTGGGCTTGTTTCCCCCTGAAGATTTGAATTTGCGGGGGCAATTGGATTATTGTTGGGCGAGATGGCAACCGCCGGGGGATGTACTGCTAATTTTAGATGATGTGCATCAGTATAAGGAAATTCAAGATTATTTGCCTCCCCAAGAACAACGATTTAAGGTGTTGATTACGACTCGGCAACAGTCCCTGGCAGCATCGTTTGAGCAGTTGCGCTTACCCGTTTTAAGCGAATCAGCCGCCCTTGCTTTACTGGAATCTCTGATTGGTGCGTCGCGTCTGCAAGCTGAATTAGAGGTAGGGAAGGGGCTATGTGCGTGGCTAGGATATTTGCCTTTAGGGTTGGAATTGGTAGGGCGTTTCCTCAAGCGGCGTACTAATTGGACGTTGGCAAAGATGCAGCAGCAGTTGATAGATAAGGGTTTACAGTTGTCTGCTTTGCAGAATCCTTCGGGAGATATGACGGCGCAAAGAGGGGTAGAGGCAGCTTTTGAGGTGAGTTGGGATGAGTTAAATCAGCCAGCGCGGGATTTAGGGTGTTTTCTCAGTCTCTTTGCTTTGGCTCCTATTCCTTGGCGGTTGGTGGTAGAAAGGTGTTTGTCTGCTGAAGATGAGGAGAAGTTGGAAGAGATTAGAGAGGGACAATTACTAAACCTCAATCTGTTGCAAGCAGTAGAAGGAGAAACTTATCAGTTTTATCCGTTGGTGCGACAGTTTTTTCAAGCTAAGTTAGCACTACGAGAGGATGGGGATGAGTTGAAACGCTCCTTTTGTCGGGGTATGGTGGAGGAGGCAAAGACTATTCCTCAGACTCCAACCAAGGAGCAAATAGAAGCCGTCGCCCTATCTATTCCCCACATTGCGGAGTCAGCGACAGCGTTGGAAAAATGGCTGGAGGGGGAGGATTTAATCCCGTCTTTTGGAGGATTGGGAAATTTCTATTATGGACAAGGATTGTACGAACAAGCTGAATTTTGGTATCAGCAATGTCTAGAAGTAACTCACCGCCGCTTGGGAAAAGAACATCCCGATGTAGCTACTTCTCTTAACAATCTAGCATTATTGTACGAATCCCAAGGAAGGTACGCAGAAGCTGAACCCCTCTATTTACAAGCTTTAGGATTGTATAAACGGCTATTAGGTGACAATCATCCCAATGTTGCGACTTCCCTCAATAATTTGGCAAACTTGTACGAATCCGAAGGAAACTACGCAGAAGCTGAACCCCTCTATTTACAAGCAATAGAGTTGTGTAAACGACTATTAGGGGAGAGTGATCCCAATGTTGCAACTTCCCTCAACAATTTAGCATTTCTGTACTATTCTCAAGGCAGGTACACAGAAGCGGAACCTCTCTATCTAGAAGCATTAGATTTGAGGAAACAACTATTAGGTGACAATCATCCAGATGTTGCTTCTTCCCTCAACAATTTAGCAGAATTGTACCGTTCTCAAGGCAGGTACACAGAAGCGGAACCTCTCCATCTAGAAGCATTAGATTTGTTAAAACGACTCTTAGGAGACAATCATCCCTCTGTGGCAACTTCCCTCAACAATTTAGCACTATTGTACCAATCCCAAGGCAGGTACACAGAAGCGGAACCTCTCTATCTAGAAGCATTAGATTTGAGAAAACGACTCTTAGGAGACAATCATCCCCATGTGGCAGCTTCCCTCAACAATTTAGCAGGATTGTACGATTCCCAAGGCAGGTACACAGAAGCGGAACCTCTCTTTTTACAAGCTTTAGATTTGAGAAAACGACTCTTAGGAGACAATCATCCCGATGTGGCAACTTCCCTTAACAATTTAGCATACTTGTACAAATCCCAAGGCAGGTACACAGAAGCAGAACCTCTCTATCTAGAAGCATTAGCAATTGCCGAGCAAGCTTTAGGGGAGAATCATCCTACTACTGTTAGGATTCGCGTAGGATGGGTTATTAACCTATCCGATAATACAACAATATAAAATAATACAATCACCTTCAATCAACCAAACAATCATGACTACACTCAAAGATATTGAATCCGCGATTCTCCAGTTGCCTGACGAAGAAATCCATCAATTATCAGCTTGGTTACAAGACTATCTTGATGATAGTTGGGACAAACAGATAAAAAACGATCTCGAATCAGGGAAACTCGATCGACTATTACAAAAAGTCAACAATGATATCAGTAACAATCAAGTTAAGCCTTTAGATGAAATCCTTAACAACTCCTGATTTTTGGCAATGTTATGCCAACTTACCTCCCTACATTAAGCAACAGGCAAAAAAAGCCTATCGTCTCTGGATTAGTAATGTTTTCCATCGATCATTACATTTCAAGAAAGTAGGGAAAAATGTCTGGTCAGTCCGAATAACTGAGAATTATAGAGCTTTAGCATTGAAAAAAGGTGAAGATTATTACTGGTTTTGGATTGGTTCTCATGATGAGTATGAAGAGTTAATTAAATAGAAGGAGAAAATTAACCATGCTAGAGCCTAAAGAATTTCGCAATATTATCCACCAATATTTTACTGAAGTTACCTCACAGGAATTTCTGGCAAATCAAAAAAAATACTGTCCAGAAATTTTTGAAGGCGATAACTATCCCAATATCACTGAAAATCTTAATAATTTAGCAAAACTCTACCACTCTCAAGGAAGATACGCGGAAGCTGAACCCCCTCTATTTACAAGCTTTAGCAATTGCCGAGCAAGCTTTAGGGGAGAATCATCCTGCTACTGTTAAGATTCGGGAAAACTTACAAACGCTGCGACAACAGCAACATCCATCGTCTTAACTGTGATCAATTTGACCATGGGATGGACTATAATTGATCATTGATGAAGACTTGCTGAATACAACACAATCATAGTATTCATTCAATCATTCAAATAACAGTTTAGACTTATTATGGAATTATGGGATGGACTATATTGTTAATATTGTTTTGCAGTACAAAAAGGTAATAAAAAATCATGGACAAACAACTATTACTCAATAAAATTAAACAAGCAGTACAAGCGATCGAACCACAAGCGCAAATATTTCTTTATGGTTCACGGGCGCGAAACGATGCTCAACCAGACTCTGATTGGGATATATTAGTATTAGTTGATGGGATCACTAACCCTACTCGCACATCTCAAATCCGTCGTCAAATTTATGAAATCGAATGGGAAACAGAAGAAGTTATTTGTACCATTGTTCGCAGCAAAAATCAATGGGAACATCCCTTATTACAAACTACTCCTTTCTGGCAATCAGTTAACAAAGAAGCTATTATGCTATGAGTAAAAATTCCCCTCACGATATCCGTAGTGAAATTATTTCAAAAGACTTTGGTGCAGTTTATAACGAATTGTTTGAATACCGTCTCGAAGCAGATTATACAGACTTTGCAGATTTTGATGAATTACAAGTTCTTCCTTTCATTGCAAAAGTGAGAGATTTTTTAAATATAATTTCAGACCTACTTCCTACTGATTAAATGACAAAAGTATTGTATGTCAATACATTAAGTAAAGAGCATCTCAATACACAAATGATTCGTAATAATTTACAAATGATGCGACAGTCACATCCATCGTCTTAACTGTGATTGATGGGATTATGGGATGGACTATAATTGATCATTGATGAAGACTTGCTGAATACAACACAATCATAGTATTCATTCAATCATTCAAATAACAGTTTAGACTTATTATGGGATTACCGTAGGTGCTTCTCCTCTATGCCTCTTAGATTACCAGATTTCGTCCCCCCTGAACGGTTACATTTTATCGGCGTTTTCTACCTGTTTGTCGCCGGTGATACCGTTGATGAACTAGGCGATAGCTAACAAAATAGGTTATCGTAGCAAATACCGTCGCTGATAGTAAGCAACCAAAAAACAGGGTCAAAAGAAATTGGCCGCCAGAACTAGCTAACTTTTCGGTGAAGCTTTGATTAGTTTGAAAAATGTCACCCACATTCGATCGCCCGCTTTGACCAAGAATAAACTCTCCCAATCTATAATTAAACAGGAAAATCGGCAGATCGGTCACGGGATTGCTGATATAAGTACCAGCAGCAGCGGCAATTTTGTTGGCACGAAATAGGGTAGCTAAAAAGATAGCGATGATGATTTGAAGGCCGATCCACGGGAAAAATCCCGAAAAAACTCCCAAGGCAAAACCCCTGGCAATTTCCCTAGGATGTCCTTGTAATCGCATTAAGCGAATATACCAATAGCGCAAAAATCGCAGTAAGCGATTACTTGAATATTTGCGGCTTTTTCTCGCTTTTAATGACCTTGAGCGCATATTTTCGGGATAAATGCTGACAAAATTGATCCTGACTTCAATTTTAGCAAGGAGTGATTAAGAGATGTTAAACACAGGGGATACGATCGCCGCTATCGCTACGGCGATCGTTCCAGAACAGGGTAGTATCGGTATTGTCCGTTTATCCGGTAGTGAGGCAGTGGCGATCGCTCGTCGGCTTTTCCATACCCGCAATCGTCAAAAATGGGAAAGTCATCGTCTTCTCTACGGTTATATCCGGCATCCCCACAGTCAGGCAATTATCGATGAAGCTTTACTGTTGCTCATGTTGGCTCCCCGCTCTTTCACCCGCGAGGATGTGGTGGAATTTCACTGTCATGGCGGCATTATGCCCGTACAACAGGTGTTACAGTTATGTCTAGAAAATGGGGCGCGTTTAGCCCAAGCGGGGGAATTTAGCCTGCGTGCCTTTCTTAACGGCAGAATTGACCTAACTCAAGCCGAAAGCGTCGTCGATCTCGTTGGGGCGCGTTCTCCCCAAGCGGCACAATTTGCCCTCGCTGGGTTGCAGGGGAAACTCGCGCAACCGATTCGGCATTTGCGCGCCACCTGTCTCGATATTTTGGCCGAAATTGAGGCTCGTATTGACTTTGAAGAGGATTTACCGCCCTTGGATCATGAGGCGGTTCTCCATAGCATAGAACAGGTTTTTTGTCAAGTAAATTTAATTTTAGCTACTGCCGAGCGCGGGGAATTGCTGCGTAGTGGTCTGAAAGTGGCGATCGTGGGACGGCCGAATGTGGGTAAATCCAGTTTGTTAAATGCTTGGAGTCGGAGCGATCGAGCGATTGTCACCGATTTACCCGGCACTACCCGCGATATCGTCGAATCTCAGCTAGTTGTGGCGGGAATCCCCGTACAAGTCCTCGATACGGCTGGAATTCGCTCGGCCAGCGATCGAGTCGAACAAATTGGGGTGGAACGTTCCCGCCAAACGGCCCGGTCTGCTGATTTAGTTCTCTTAACCGTCTCCGCAGAGTCCGGATGGACAGAGGAAGATGAGGAAATTTATCGCTCTGTCAGCGATCGCCGATTAATTTTAGTGATTAATAAAATTGATTTAGCTCATCCCGAAACGGTAATTTATCCAGCAGAAATTGAGCGAGTTGTCAAGCTTTCCGCCGCCCAAAATCAGGGTATTGAAGACTTAGAAAAAACTATTATTAATGCTGTCCAAAATCAAGAAATACAGGCGGCTAATTTGGATTTAGCCATTAATCAACGACAGGCGGCCGCTTTAACTAGGGCGAAAATTGCTTTGCAACAGGTCAAAAAAACAATTGACCAAAATTTGCCTTTTGATTTTTGGTCGATCGATCTGCGTACTGCCATTCAATCCTTAGGAGAAATTACCGGCGAAGAAGTGACTGAATCGGTACTTGATCGCATTTTTAGCCGTTTTTGTATTGGCAAGTAAGCAATTAGAAAATCTGGTCAACTGTGTTGGGTTAACTGTGGTCTTGTTGAGGATTGGAGAACTCAGATATTACTGGAAAAAAATACTTTCCAAGCGGCCGTAATAATGGCACTCCCCAAAAGGATGATCAATGTCCAGACCTGATTTTTTTGGGTTCCTTCCACTGATTTTAGCCGATTGTCGATGCCTTCGATTTTCTCGTCTAAAACTTTAATATCCCCTTTGATATCAGCTTGTCCTATCTCAAGTTTTGTTAAGCGATTATCTAATCGATCAAACCGTTCATCAATCTTATCGAATTTCTGGCTAACTTCCTTGATACTGTCTTTAATTTCTTTAAGTACGACATCAAGGGAATAAGTAACAGTTTCGTTAGACATTGGGTTAACTCCTATACTGCATCTGGTTGGATATAATTTTATCTTAAGTCTAGGCTTTTAAAAAATTTTCTTTCAGGAGGGGTTAACTGTAGTCTTGTTGAGAATTGAAGAACTCAGATATTGCCGGAAAAAAAGACTTTCCAAGCGGCCGTAATAATGGCACTTCCCAAAAGGATAATCAATGTCCAGACCTGATTTTTTTGGGTTCCCTCTACCGATATTAGCCGATTGTCGATGCCTTCAATTTTCCCGTCTAACACTTTAATATCCCCTTTGAGATCAGCTATTCCTATTTCTACTTTTGTCAAGCGTTCATCAATCTTATCGAATTTTTGACTAACTTCCTTGATACTGTCTTTAATTTCTTTAAGGACGACATCCAGGGAATAAGTGACAGTTTCGTTAGACATTGGCTAAACTCCTATACTGCATCTGGTTGGATATAATTTTATCTCAAGTCTAGGCTTTAAGAAAATTTTCTTTCAGGAGCGATTAACTGTAGTCTTGTTGAGAATTAGAGAACTCAGATATTACTGGAAAAAAATACTTTCCAAGCAGCCGTAATAATGGCACTTCCCAAAAGGATAATCAATGTCCAGACCTGATTTTTTTGGGTTCCCTCTACCGATATTAGCCGATTGTCGATGCCTTCGATTTTCTCGTCTAAAACTTTAATATCCCCTTTGAGATCAGTTACTCCTATTTCTAGTTTGGTTAACCGATCTTCTACCTTGTCAAATCTTTCGTTAACCCGCTTCTCAAGCGAGTCAATCTTCCCCTCAATCCTTGTGAGGACAGCTTCTAGGGAATAAGTAACAGTTTCGTTAGACATTTGGTAAACTCCTATACTGCATCTGGTTGGATATGATTTTATCTTAAGTCTATGCTTTAAGAAAATTTTCTTTTAGGAGCGGTTAACTGTAGTCTTGTTGAGAATTAGAAAGATCAGATATTACTGGAAAAAAATACTTTCCAAGCAGCCGTAATAATGGCACTTCCCAAAAGGATAATCAATGTCCAGACCTGATTTTTTTGGGTTCCCTCTACCGATATTAGCCGATTGTCCATGCCTTCGATTTTCTCGTCTAACACTTTAATATCTCCTTTGAGATCGGTTAATCCTATTTCTACTTTTGTCAAGCGCTCATCAATCTTATCGATCTTTCCCTCAATCCTTGTGAGGACAGCTTCTAGGGAATAAGTAACAGTTTCGTTAGACATTGGCTAAACTCCTGTACTGCATCTGGTTGGATATAATAATTTTATCTTAGTCTAGGCTTTTTGGCATTCCTTACCCTATAGTTAACTTCACTTCTGTCCAACCACTGAGATAGTGTTAGGTGAAAATTTCCCTACTTTCTTGTCACTGATTACCCGTTACTGTTCATTCTCTACGAAAAAACCCTAACCCCTAACACCGATAACCCTAACTGCCAATTTTTTCGGGAACTTCCTAACATCCCATTCATCTTAAAGCCTAGATTCCGCCTGGAAAAAGGAGGAAATCCAGAGGAGTTTCCGGCTTTTTTCCTAGCCCTCTCGGTTTTCTTTTGGTATAAATTGGGTTATGCGTGCAAAGGAGTGAGCGAGTGACGTTTAGCATCGAACCAAAAATTATCAATCCGCCCAAAAACCGTCATGATTATCAATTGTCGGAAGTAATTCGCTATCGTGCTTGGGTAGAGATTGATCGATCTGCCCTACAACAAAACGTGCGAAAAGTCAAGGCCTTATTAGCCCCAAAAACGGAATTAATGGCGGTAATTAAAGCCGATGCTTACGGACACGGGGCAGTTAAGGTGGCTAACAGCGTTTTAGAAGCCGGGGCGCAATCTTTAGCCATCGCGACTATCGGGGAAGGTATCGAACTACGCGAAGCGGGAATCGTTGCCCCAATTATGATTTTAGGGGCAGTCAATACCCCAGAAGAAGTGGCAGCCTTGGCCCATTGGCAATTGCAACCCACCCTGGTGCAAATCGAACAGGTGCAAATTTTTGCCAGCGTGATGAGACGCTTAGAGCAGCGGCTGCCAGTTCATATCAAACTAGATACGGGGATGTCTCGCTTAGGTACACAATGGCACAACGGCACCAAATTCGTCGAACAGGTTTTAGAGGCTCCTAACCTGAAAATTGCCAGTATATACTCCCATTTTGCCACAGCTGACGATCCCAATCCCGAGATCATGCAGTTACAACGGCAAAGATTCCAACAAGCGATCGCCGAGTTAAGATCAAAAGGTTATCATCCTCCCTGTCTGCATTTAGCCAACTCTGCCGCTACCCTAAGCGATCGATCTCTGCACTACGATCGAGTTAGAGTCGGATTAGCTCTCTACGGTCTTTATCCCGCCGATCATCTCACCGATAAAGTCCCTTTGCAACCCGTCCTGCAAGTAAAAGCGCGCATTGCCCAAGTCAAAACCATTGCCGCCGGTTCGGGAGTGAGTTATGGTCATCAGTACATAGCCGCAAAAGATACTCGTATTGCTGTGGTCGGTATCGGTTACGCCGATGGAATTCCCCGCAATCTCTCCAATCGTTTAAAAGTATCCCTGAGAGGACGTTTAGTACCCCAAATCGGCGCGATAACCATGGATCAGTTAATGATTGACGTGAGCGAGATTCCAGAGGTAAAAACAGGGGAAATCGTCACACTTATCGGTAAAGACGGACCACAGTGCATTACCGCCGACGATTGGGCGCGGGATTTAGGTACAATATCCTGGGAAATTCTCTGCGGGTTTAAGCATCGTTTGCCGCGAATTATTATTAGCAACGGCTAATTATGGCGGCGATCTTAAAAAATGTCAATTGGCGGCAATTCTTACTGTTGACTGGTAAGATGTGTAATTAATTTTGCTTAGGTGCTTACCGTTGCTGAGTGCGATCGCTGATTGCTGGGCTAGATGAGGGGATGAATTCTCCGGTGCTTTAGGTTAAAATAAACGGGGTTAATCGACGGCAAATGATTAGTTTTACCCTAGAGGCAGCGATGACTATAAGCAAAGATTTACCCTTACCCCCCGGCAGTTTCGGATTACCCCTATTAGGAGAAACAATCGCTTTTTTGACCGATGGGGATTTTGCCAGTAAACGTCATAATAAATATGGTCAACTTTTCCGTACTCATATTTTTGGCAGTCCCACGATTATTTTATCCGGTGCCGAAGCTAACCGGTTTCTCCTCAGCAACGAGAATAAATACTTTGCGGCAACTTGGCCTAAAAGTACCAAAACTCTCCTAGGTAGCGCATCTTTAGCAGTGCATACGGGAGATGTTCACGCTTCCCGTCGTCGTTTAATCTATCAAGCTTTTCAACCCCGGTCCCTAGCAAGTTATATCCCTACGGTAGAAACAATTACCGCTCACTATTTAGAGCGTTGGCAAACCGCAAAAACCCTGTCATGGTATCCTGAATTAAGAAACTATACCCTCGATATCGCCTGTAAATTATTTGTCGGTCTTGACCAGGGTTCTGCTACCAAATTAGGAGAAGCTTTTGATACTTTTTCTGCGGGACTATTTACCCTTCCCCTTCCCCTTCCTTGGACAGCTTTCGGCAAAGCATTACGCTGTCGAGAAGAATTACTGCAAGCGCTCGAAACTATCATTTTAGAAAGACAAAAAAATGATAACCCTGGCCAGGATGCTCTTGCTATCCTTTTACAAGCTAAAGACGAAAACGGTCAAAGTTTATCCCTAGCGGAATTAAAGGATCAAGTGCTATTATTACTCTTTGCTGGTCATGAAACTTTAACCTCTGCTATCGCCACTTTCTGCCTACAAATGGCACTGCATCCCGATATTTTTCAGCTTGTCCTTGAGGAAATAACTAATTTTGATCTATCCACTCCTTTAAGCGTTGATACCCTCAAACAGATGACCTATTTAGATCGCGTTTTAAAGGAAGTTTTACGTTTTACTCCCCCCGTGGGAGGAGGATTCCGTCGGGTAGTAGAAGACTGTCAATTTAACGGTTATCATTTGCCGAAAGGATGGGTAGTGCAGTATCAAATCACCAATACCCATAAAGATAATAATATTTATTCCCATCCTGAAACCTTTGATCCCGATCGCTTTTTAGCCGAGGAAAAACCCTACGGATATATCCCCTTTGGTGCGGGATTGCGCGAATGTATCGGCAAGGAATTCGCTCGTTTAGAGATGAAAATTTTAGCCGTCCGTTTAGTACAAAAGTACGATTGGCAATTACTCCCTAATCAAGATCTCACCCTCACCACTATCCCCACTCCCCATCCTCGCGACGGTTTACAAGTCACCTTTAAACCCCGTTAACCAGTTAGGATAAAAAAACTTTAAAAACAGTTTAGCGTTTTTCTCGTAGCCGTGAAATTTATTTCACGGCCTTTATTGTCGGAAATGCTCAGATTTTGAGCAGTCGGTGGAACTGACAGAGGTTAATCGGCAGCGGGTAAAGCTTTCGATAATTCTCCATTTTGCCGATGATTTGGTCTATCGAATTCGAGAACTAAGTAACGAATTAAACGCGCTAGGGATTTTTGTAGCAAACCTTCAGCAATTTTTTGTCCCATCTGTTGGGTTTCCGGTTTAGCGATTAGTTTAGTCATCACTGGCACCATAGCCATGGCATCGAATCCTTTTGTTTCCTGTAAAATACTAAAGATGTTGCGAAGATGCTCAAAACTCTTGGCATCACCTAACAATTCTGGGGGAGTTTCTTGTACCGCTAAACCCACCTGTTGCCGGAAATTAACTGTGAGATTAAACCAAGTGCGACGGCCGAAGTTATCTAGCGCATTTACTAACTCATTAACTAATTTTTCGCGGATAAATATACCCCTGTCTGAAAGGAGAAAATCTAACGCTTGATCGGTGACTTTCTCGAAGTTAAAATCATTAGAATCTTTAGCATTACGCAAGAGATTTTCTAAACGATTCCAGCGAAAAGTACCGTCTTTAAACAATAAATCCCGCAGGGAATCTCGCAACTCCGTGGAAGGATCGGTGAGCAGACGTTTAGCAATATAAGGATAGGCTTTACTGAGTACCTTAAAATTAGGATCGATGCCAATTGCTATTCCCTCTAAAGTCACCATCGAGCGAATAATCAGGGCATAATAGGCAGGAACTCGAAAGGGAAACTCATACATCATTGCCGACATTTTATCGGTGATACTTTTAAAGTTTAATTCTGCTACACTTGCCCCTAAAGCATTACCGAAAACTTCCGAAAAAGCGGGAACAATTGGCTCTAAATTGGTGGTTGGTGATAGGAAGTCTAACTTAACGTAATCCTTGGCCAAAGACTCAAAATCCCGGTTGACTAAATGCACCACCGCTTCGATTAAACCGTAGCGTTGATAGGGTTCAATATTGCTCATCATGCCGAAATCAAGATAAGCTAATTTACCGTCGGGAGTCGCTAATAAATTACCCGGATGGGGATCCGCATGGAAAAATCCGTGTTCAAGTAATTGACGCAAAGAACACTGCACCCCCACATTAACTAAGTGGGTGGCATCAATACCCTGGGCCTGAATTTCTTTGATATTAGTTAATTTTGTGCCGTCCACCCACTCCATGGTTAAAACCCGTCGCCCGGTATATTTCCAGTAGATTTTGGGGATGTAAATTTCGGCAATGTGACCATAAAGTTGAGCGAATTTTTCGGCGTTTTGTCCCTCGTGAAGATAATTAATTTCTTCAAAAATACGAGCGGCTAATTCGTCGGTAATTGCCACTAAATCGGAGCGAAGTCTTTTAATATTACCTTTCACCCAAGTCGCCAAACTACGCATGATATACACATCTAAAGTTATACAGCGAATCAAATCGGGACGCTGTACTTTAACGGCGACTTTCTCTCCGGTTTTTAATTTACCTTTGTAAACTTGTCCTAGGGAAGCGGCCGCTATGGGATTGGGGGATAATTCTGCATAAATTTCTTCGGGACAATAACCTAATTCTTCCTCGATAAAACGATAGGCAATTTCGTTAGGAAAAGAGGGAATTTGATCCTGGAGAGTGGTTAATTCTTCTAAATATAAAGGTGGTACTAAATCAGGCCGGGTAGAGAGAGCTTGACCGATTTTAATATAGGTCGGTCCCAATTTGGTCAACATTTCCCGCAATTGTACGGCCCGTCTAATTTCATTTTTTGGCGATTTTCCCCGCAGTTTATCCCACCAGATACCGATGACAAAAGATAAAACCGGCAGGGCAATTTCGATTAATCTCCCCAAAACGTCTAGAGGTCGCCGACGGTAATAGTCGTTAATAACTTGGGGATTGTAGCGCCAACTTTCGGCTACGTTGTCATCCATGGGGCCGATATCTTCCCGATGCTCTTCGGGAATATGGACCGGCTGCACTTCAACGGTAATCGCTTCTGGGGTTTGCGTCTCCGGGGAGATCATCTGTTCGGACATAGTTCGGTGACGGGGCAGGGTGATTTGTAAACTATTGTAACAAGTATCGGCTTGCTGCCCGATCTTGTTTCTGTCTCCCTAGTTCTAGGTTCAGGTTGGCCGTCAACTTTCCCAGGATGGTTATCGGTGTTTTTGACGATTTCGAGGCTGATACTGCCCTGATTATCCTGAATGTAGGTGTCAAAAAATAGGGCGGTAATTTGGCTGATTTCTAGGACTTTGTTAAATAAACTAGGGACGGCTGACCGATAACTAAATTCACCGCTAATCATCCGAGGTTAAATTGGCTAAGTTAATCATTATTGTTGCCTCTCAAAGTATTCTATGATAGCTCTCGCTATCGATTCTGCACCATCTTTAGCCAGTTTAACCTTTAATCTGGGCGGTTGGGGAGCTTGCCGTAAAAAGTCCCAATTACCTTGAAAAAATTCTTCACTGCTAATAATTTGATGATAACTATAATCTTGGATCCCAGCCAATAAAATCGCTGATTCGGCGAAACCTTCTCGCATTAGGGAAACAATCGGCACCTCTAATTTTAAAGCCTCGGCAAAGGTACTATATCCCGGTTTGGAAATAATTCGATCGCACAGGGGCATAAAATCCACGGGACGATAGCTCCGATCTGGTTTATCCTGTAAGCGGATTAAATTGGGCAATTCGGGCGCGTTTTTTTCAAAAGCGATAAATTGCCAATCGGGAAAACTGGCGAGGTTATTATATGGAATTGCTTCTAATCCTAACCCCCCAAAACTCAATAAAATAGTTTTTTCTTTGGGGGCATTTAGCTTAAATTCCTGTCGCAATTGTTCTTCACTGTAGCGGGGTGTACCCCCGGTTAAATTTGCCTCTGTAACGTGAGGAAATGCTGTCATTGCTTCTGCTAAAGGCAGTTTAAATAAGCGATCACATTGATTATAACAACGACTGATCCAATCACTAATACTGGCGAATTCTTCACCCCAATCACGATAGATAAAATCCCAGCCAAAGTTACCAATCATCCAACAAGGAAGCCCCGCACTTTTGGCAATTAGTGCCGCTAAAGGCGGTAAATCGGCCACAACTAAACCCACACGATTAGTTTTAATAAAATTAACTTCACTGGCAATAATTGCCCTTGATTGAGCAATTATTTGTTCTAGTTTTTCTTTAGTAGCTAATTTATCCATCGTTAAACTATCCGATTGGATTACCCCCACATCAAACCCCCGATGTCTTTGAATATATTCTCCGGATATATAGGAATCTAATAACCAGCGCGGAGCAGTGGTGACTAATATCGGCAAAATTTCGGGATTAAGTTCAATAATATTAGCTACCACCGAAGCACTGCGGACAGCATGGCCAAAACCATGATTAGTAACGGCAAAATAAACAACAGGACGAGACATATAAGTAGTCGTGTAAAATAAATTTCCTAGGGAAGATAGGCAAAAGGCAAGAGGCAAGAGGCTTCGGCCGTCAGCTCAGCCGAACGGCAAGAGGTGGTTAGATATGTGTAATTAATTTTGCTTAGGTACTTAGCAGTTATCTTAATGGTGAGATACGAAGTTTTCGTTTTGGGGAGACGGTCGACTCCGAGACTATGCCCTGTCAGATCATACTTGATCTTTACGATAAACGCTGTAAGATCTAAGTAAAAAGAAAAAAGCGATTAACATTCTCCCAGTTAGGGGTCAAAATAATGCTTTCATCACTTTTGACTATTAAAAAACCCTCTCTTCGCAGAGAGGGTGAATTAGATTTAGGAATTTTCTTCTAATCCAAAGACGCGATTAAAAGCTTTCAAGACTTTATAACCAGAATCGATCGATTCTAGCGGATCTTTCCGCAAACGGTGACGTAAACAGAGAACAATTACCCGACGGATATCATCTACCGTCACAGTTGTCCGTCCTTCTAAAGCGGCCAGAGCTTTAGCGGCGCGATTGGTAACGATATCGCCGCGCAATCCGTCCACGTCTAACTCGGAACAAACCTCGGAAATTTTCACCCGCAGATCATAATCAAGCTCCACGGAAGGCAAAAGATTCTGGGCCTCCACTAGCTTTCTTTGCAGTTCTTCCTGTTCTAAGTTGTATTTCTCTAAAAACGAGAGGGGATTGCCATCAAATTCCGCACGCTGTTCCACGATTTTGACCCGTAGAGGTGGTTCTTTGACGGTGTGAATCTCGGCGTGCATTCCGAAGCGATCAAGCAGTTGTGGGCGCAATTCTCCCTCTTCTGGGTTGCCCGATCCCACCAAAACAAACCGGGCCGGGTGACGGATGGAAATTCCTTCCCGTTCCACCGTATTCCAACCACTAGCGGCCGAATCTAATAGCACATCGACGAGGTGATCGTCAAGTAAATTGACTTCATCCACATAGAGAATGCCGCGGTTAGCTTTGGCCAGCAATCCTGGTTCAAAAGCTTTTACCCCTTCTGACAGGGCCTTTTCGATGTCAATCGTGCCACAGACCCGATCCTCCGTCGCACCGAGGGGCAGATCTACCATAGTGACTTTTTTCTTGGCAATGGTCAAGGGGATGGCCTCGTCCACCCTTTGCCGCACCTCATCGCTCATTAAATCGGGATCATTGGGATCAGAATTAAAGGGATCGTTAGCAACTACGTCAATTTCTGGTAAAAGGTCGGCTAAAGCCCTAATCGTGGTCGATTTTCCCGTACCTCGATCCCCCATAATCATCACCCCGCCAATTTTGGGGTCGATGACGTTGAGCATTAGGGATAATTTCATTTCTTCCTGGCCGACAATAGCGGTGAAGGGAAAAACCACGCGGCGAGTTTTCGGAGGAGCTTGGGGAGTCACGGTCATAAGTTGATTCAAAAGTCAAGAGTTTTTGAGTAAAGAATTATATCTAGTGGGGGTTCTAGCCGTCAGCTTTCAGCAAAGCTTTATCATTGTAAGTCTTTTTCCCTGCTTTTTAAGATCCAGCGCCAGAGGGGATGACGCGACCCTTCGTCCCGAATTTTCCGCACCCGTTGCTCTAAGCGCAGTTTTTCTCTGGGGGAAAGTCCTAAAATAATGTTGCGACTTTGCCAGACTAACACTGCTCCTGTAATGGCAAGACAAAAGGCTAGACCGATAGAAGGCCAGTAATTGAAAGCTAAAGCGTATCTTAGGGCTGTCCAAGTAAAATATTGCCGCATTAAGGCTATATCATCCCATAAAACCCATAAACTCGCCGAACCAATCACTAACCAACAACCCAACACGAATAACCAACGACCCCATACTGTCAGTCGATGTAATCTTTGGACTTGTTGCTGTAGTTCAAAATCGGCCATTTCATTTATCAGTGGGGAATTATAAATTATGAATTATGAATTATGAATTATGAAGTGTTTTCAGTGAACAGTAATCAGTGAACTGATAACCGATAACTGATAACTGATAACTGATAACTGATAACTGAATTATCCCTTGACAATTGCCCCAAAATCTGCTAGGACTCGGGCGTGATTTCGCAGTAAACCCAACAGATTTAAACGATTGCGACGGACAGATTCTTTTTCTGCCATCACTAACACACTATTTTCGCCATCAAAAAAGTCAGCCACCAGGGGAGAAATTGCCGTTAAAGCAGTGACGAGACGCTGATAATCTCTTTGCTCTCTTGCGCTGATAGTTTCGGGAATTAGGGCAATTAAAGCGTTATAAAATGCCTGTTCGGAGGATTGTTCAAATAACTCCTTATTGATGATTCCCTTGACTTCTAGGGTGGTTGTATCTAAATCTCCTTTTTGTGCTAAACGGGTGGAGCGATTGACGGTTTCATAGATGTTGGCTAACTGACCATCCTGACGAATTTGGCATAAAAAGCGGGCGCGTTCACGGGTATCTAATAAATTTTCTAAAGCGCGAGACTTATACTCTGGATCGTTTTCCCCTAAAACTGCATTAACGAGATCGTAATCTATCCTCAAATCATCAATTAAGAGAGTTTGCAGACGTTGTAAAAAGAAATCTTTAATCAGATTGACTGGGTTGGGTTTATCGGGATGACTGGTGACAAAATCCTGAGCTATCTGCTCGATTAATGCCAAAAGATTGATATTAAAATCGGCTGACCAGATAATACTAATTATTGCATTGGCAGCCCGACGGAGAGCGAAGGGATCTGAGGAACCAGTGGGCAGCATTCCCAGTCCAAAAATACCGACTAAAGTATCTAAGCGATCGGCAATTCCCACCACTTGACCGGTGATTGTTTCCGGGAGTATATCCCCAGCATTGCGAGGTAGATAATGTTCAAAAATGCCCCGGGCAACTACAGCAGATTCGCCACTAATTAAAGCATATTTTTCAGCCATTACTCCCTGTAATTCGGGAAATTCGTAAACCATTTGGGTAACTAAATCCGCTTTACAAAGCATGGCAGTGGACTCTATATCACTGCGACTTTGTTCATCGAGATTTAACTGTTCGACGATCATCTGGGCAATTTCCATAATCCGATCAACTTTATCGCGCATGGTTCCCAATTCTTCTTGGAAAGTGACGGTTTCCAGTTGGGGAAGGAAACTATCTAAGGGTTCATCACAATCGGCAGTATAGAAAAATCTGGCATCGGCTAACCGCGCGCGGATAACCCTTTCATTTCCCGCGGAAATAATCTCAGATTTCTGGGGATCGCCATTGGAAATAGTAATAAAATAGGGTGACAAACCCTGGGGAGTTTTCACCGGGAAATAACGCTGATGTGTCACCATCACGGTAATAATTACTTCCGGGGGTAATTCCAGAAATTCATCGTCAAATTTGCCGACAATTGCCGTGGGATATTCGACTAAGTTAGTCACTTCTGCTAATAAATCGGCGGGAATTTCTGCCACTCCATCCAGCTTTTTAGCTAGGGTGCTAATCTGATCAGTAATTATCTGTTGACGCACTTGCGGATCCGCTTCCACAAAAATCGATCGCAAACTGGTTAAATATGCTTGGGGGTGACTAATGGCTAGGGATTGGGGGTGTAGAATGCGATGACCAAAAGTTAAGCGATCGCTGGTTAAAGTGGTAGAGCCATTAATTAATTCTAGGGGCAAAACTTCCCCATCCACTAAAGTTAATAACCAACGAATTGGCCGAGGAAATCTTAAATCTCCATCTCCCCAACGCATAAAACGTCTTCCTTCCAAACGAGTAATCCATTGGGGAATTAATTCGCTTAAAATCTCGGCTGTTGGACGACCCGGAATCGTTTTTTCAATATAGACAAATTCTCCTTTGTCCGTGGCACGAATGGAGAAAGCAGCGGTGCTAACTCCCTGTTTCCGAGCAAAACCCTCACCTGCGGGGGTAACTTGGCCATTTTTGTAGGCGGCACTAACTGGCGGTCCTTTGATCTCCTCGCTGCGAGCCTCTTGCTCCGTCGGTAATCCTGTGATTAACACGGCCAAACGGCGCGGGGTTGCGTAAACTTGAATAGCAGTCGCGTCCAGAGATTCAGTCTCTAAACTCTTGCTAACTCTTTCCTGCAATTGTGCGATCGCGCTATCGACAAAATCTGCGGGTAGTTCTTCTGTACCGACTTCCAGTAAAAAATCCATCTGATTGATTGGCCGTGTTTATCGAAAATTTGGGTTTAAAACCCCGTCGTTCTACGACGGCTTTTCTTGATCCCTAATATAGCACTTGAGAACTTCATAAAGCGCACCTCCCAGAGAAGAAACAAAATGACTAGGAGATCAAAGAGCATCTTTCCCCTCTGGTTTGGGATAGCCAGCTTGTCCATACCTGCGACCAGAAACCCCTTTTAAGGAATTAACCATTACAGAAATAGAAAGTTTCGGTGGGTATTCAATCAGTTATCAGTTATCAGATGTGAGTTATCAGATGTGAGTTTTTAAGTGTGCAGTATTAAATAGAAGTTTCCTACTGTCTTTTTACTGTTTACTGATTATAAAGTGTCTTTCGTTTCGCAGCCGACTTGCCCTTATTGACAGACCTAATTAAAATATAGTGCAGACACACTTATTTTAACCCCTATTCCGTACTGGTTAAGAGGAGGTAAAAAATAAACTCAGAAATAGCGACGGAATAGCTACAATCAAATCAACCAGTCACTCACCTGACAATGACTCAACTAACCGTTAAAAATCTCGACCATTTAGGCATGATCACTGCTATCATTGATGAGCTAGGCATTGTGGACTATATAAATCAACAACTTGGAGAAAAAGACACCACTAAAATCAATGCAGGTCTAGTCGTTTGAGAGGATTATGGCATTAGCCTTGATTATGGCGTTGTGTTTGTTAGTGTACAACCTAGGGCAACGTCCACTGAGACTAGCTCTAGAAGAGCAAGAGGAGACGGTGCCGAATCAGTTGGGAAAGCCGACTCAGCGTCCGACATTGCCTTGGATTTTTCAATGTTTGAGGGGGATTCATTGGGTTGTACTGGATAATTGTCCCCAAATTATCAATCTAACCCATGAGCGAGAGAGGCTTTTAGGCTTTTTGGGAGCTGCTACTTGCCAGTATTATCTGTTGTCATGAGAGTTTTTCTTATTTTCTTTGTCCTTGTTTTTTAGTACGGAATGTGGGTTTCTAACTGCGAATCACCGTCATTTGTCGTCCCACAGGACTCATTACCGTTTCTGATTAATGGTGGCACAGATGGCTTCCAATCCAGCAATGATTTATTGATAAATATTACTGGATTTGCTGGTACTTTACCAGCTTTAGGGAGCATTCTATCCTTCTAAGTCACCTAGAAAACGGGTTTCTTCAAGAAACTATTTAGAAACCCGTTTTCTTTGAGAAACCCGTTTTCTGTGTTAAAAATTGTCAGCTACCCCCGCCATTTATTAGTCACATATTTCTTAACATAAAGTTGGACAACAACTGTGGTATAACTTCACAATAACTTGATATTATTATTACAATAGTCTCAAAAACAATGATCGAATTAAGTCCCGCCGCCGCTAGAGAAATTGAACGTTGGAGTCAAAGCCGTCGTCTGACTGGTTCCTATCTGCGTTTGGCCGTAAAAAACGGTGGTTGTTCGGGACTTCACTACCATCTCGAATTAACCCCTATTGCGGCAGAAAACGATCGCTTTTATCAAAGTCAGGGTATTAATATTTTAGTCGATCCTGACAGCGATCGCTACCTACAAATTTTAAAATTAGACTATTCAGAAGATCTCATGGGTGGTGGTTTCCGTTTTACCAATGCCAACACCCAAAATACCTGCGGTTGTGGTCTTTCCTTTAGTGCTTAATTAACTGCTCCAAATAGCCAAGACAACTAAAAGCGCATTAACCAGATAAAAAGCTCCCACGATCTTGGTTTCGGTCCAACCACTTAATTCTAAATGATGATGAAAAGGAGCCATTTTTAACAATCTTTTGCCCTTGCCATCGGGTCCTTTTGTGGCTTTATAATAGATAACCTGAGCGATTACCGAAAGAGATTCCAGAAAGAAGAGACCACTAATTAAAAATAATCCCCAGAGATGTCCAGTAATTAAACCCACCGCAGCTAAAGCACCTCCCAAAGCGAGGGAACCGGTATCACCCATAAACACTTTAGCGGGGTTGCGGTTATGAAAAATGAAGCCTAGACAAGCACCAGCAAAACAAGTGCAGAAAATCGCCAAATCTGGATGACTAGGAGCGATAATAATGGCTAAACCCAAAAATGCGATCGCACCAGTTCCCCCCGCTAATCCATCCACCCCATCGGTGAGATTAGTGGCGTTACTTTCAGCCACAAGGACAAATGCCGCCAAAATCCAGAAGAAAAAGCCCAAAGGAATCACTAATCGACCCCAAAGGGTGATATCGGTACTCACCTGATTGACCAACATCCAGAGACAAAAAAGCACCGCCCCCGCTATCTGTAAAATTAACTTCATCCGGGGAGATAGGCCCTTATTCGACTTATAACGCAGAATTTGCCAATCATCTAACCAACCGATACCCATGTAAACAAAGGTCAGCAAAGCAACCGCCACCACATTAGGAGTGAATTTAGACCAGATTAAAGCGAAAATAAGGGCTACTGGCACAAAAAAGCTGCCTCCCATTGTCGGGGTTCCTGCTTTCTTTAAATGAGCTTGGGGTCCATCTTCGCGCATAATCTGACCCATTTTCAAGCGCCGCAGCATCGGGACTACTTGACAACCAAGACCACCACTGATTAACGTTGTGGCCATCAGGGGGAATAACAGGGAATTAGTGGACTGAAAAAAAACTACTAACAGAAATAGTAATCCCGTTAGTAGAATCAGCAGATGGGTTCCAGTGGGTTTTTTAAAGATAGGGGCGGAAAAAATGTTAGCGTTCACGACTAAAGCGCCAGATAAGGGTAAAATTTGCCAAAGAAGACGGGATTAATCTTCATCTAAGACTAATTCATCCTCGTCGTCATCATAACCGATATCATCGACATCCATCAGTTCAGATAGTTCCACATCTTCTTCGAGAGTCAGATCTGGTTCGGCGATTTTATCCCGGGGAATCATGCGATTATTTTTTTCTAACCACTCGACAATGGAAGCGTCTTTTTTTAGGGGAATAACCGCGGCCGGTTCGTAGCGGGGTTCTTGACGAATAGAAGGATTAAGCATAATCACTCGACGATTAACAGCAATCATTTCGAGTTTACCATGTCTTTTAAGGCTCTGATAATCTCTTGATTGGCAGCGGGGAAAGTGTAATGATCTAGTTCCTGGATAGTTACCCAGCGGATTTCTTCACATTCGATCGCCCGCGCTTCGCCGCTGAGATAACTACAGTTATATACTTGTAGATTCACCCGAAAATGACTATAGGTGTGATCGATGGTGATTAAATGACTATCCACTGCGATGTCAATGCCAATTTCTTCTAATATCTCCCGTTTAATACATTCCTGCACCGTTTCATTGCCTTCGATTTTGCCGCCGGGGAATTCCCAAAAACCGCCCAGGAGTCCCTTGGCTAGACGGCGATCGATTAAAATTAAATCTCGATCATCTCTAATTACGGCCACACCGATTTGTTTAGAAGCTAAAGAGTCTGTTTCGGGAATCATAGCGGTTATTGGCGAAAAAATAGGAAAAAATAGTTAAAAACTGACTGCGGAAAATTGAGTCAAAAGATGATATAATCGAGAATTGTACGATTAACGATTAACAATGACAGTCAGTTCCGAATCAAAGTTTATTTTAAAAGTATTGTGGTTAGATCAGAACGTAGCGATCGCTGTAGATCAGGTGGTCGGCAAAGGAACTAGCCCCCTCACCGCTTATTTTTTCTGGCCGCGCAATGATGCTTGGCAACAACTGCAAGAGGAGTTAGAAGCAAAACACTGGATTGATGAGTCCGATCGCGTTGATGTTCTCAACAAAGCCACAGAAGTAATTAATTTTTGGCAAGAGTTACGCAATCAAGGCCGACAAATCCCCATGGCCGATGCACAGTTAAAATTCCCCGAAGTTGTTTTTAGTGGTAGCAATTAATCAGCTTGTTAGCCGTTAGCTAGATAATCTTGATAGTAAGCAGAAAAATGGCTAAAAGCTGATTGCTAAAGGCTAAAAAATCGATCGGGTAGGTTTATATAAACCCGCCCGATTTTGCTTGAATTTAATTTGATTTGGTTGGGTTTAAACCGATACTAAACCGCCAGCGGCCTGGTATCTAGCGCGAGCTTTGCGCCATGATTGTTGCGCTTGGATAGTTTTGCGACGGTCATCCCCTTTACTGACTTCATCGAGACGAGTTTGGGCCCGTTCGTATTCGGCGCGAGCTTTTTCTTTATCGATTTTTGAGCCTAATTCCGCCCCATTAACGAGGACTTTGATCTCATTATTTTCGACTTCGGCAAAACCGCCCAAAACTGCGATATTTTCCCAGTCTTTCCCCGGTCGAATTCGCATTACGCCAATATTCAGGGCAGTTAATAAAGGAGCGTGACCACTAAGAATACCTAATTGTCCCGTGGAACTGGGTAGGATTACTTCTTCGGCCACGTTATCCCAGACAATGCGATCGGGTGTAATAACCCGTACTGTAATGCTCATTGGTGATAATAACGATAATTTTGGCAGATTTCTGGGTTAAGTAACCGCGTTTAGCGGTTACTACTGACTTTTAATTAGCCTTTTTTGAGTTTTTCGCCTTTAGCGATCGCTTCATCGATATTGCCGACCATATAGAACGCTTGTTCGGGTAAGCTATCGAGTTCACCTTTGAGGATCATCTGGAAACCTTTGATCGTATCAGCGAGGGTAACGTATTTACCCGGGGAACCGGTGAACACTTCCGCCACGAAGAAAGGTTGCGAGAGGAAACGCTCAATTTTACGAGCGCGGTCAACGGTGAGACGATCTTCTTCCGACAATTCGTCTAAACCGAGAATAGCGATGATGTCCTGTAACTCTTTATAGCGTTGCAGGGTAGATTGGACGGCGCGAGCGGTGCCGTAGTGTTCATCACCGACGATATCAGCTTGGAGCATGGTGCTGGTGGAACCGAGGGGATCTACCGCCGGATAGATACCTTTGGAAGCCAGACCACGGGATAGTACAGTAGTTCCATCCAAGTGAGCGAAGGTAGTAGCGGGAGCGGGGTCAGTCAAGTCATCCGCCGGTACATAGACCGCTTGGATGGAAGTGATCGATCCTTCTTTGGTGGAGGTAATCCGCTCTTGCAGGTCGCCTACATCAGTGCCGAGGGTGGGTTGGTATCCTACCGCAGAAGGCATCCGACCGAGGAGCGCCGATACTTCCGAACCGGCTTGCACGAAACGGAAGATATTATCAATAAATAAGAGTACGTCTTGCTTGCTGACATCGCGGAAATATTCGGCCATGGTCAAAGCAGAGAGACCGACGCGCATTCTCGCTCCGGGGGGTTCGTTCATCTGACCGTAAACGAGGGCAATTTTCGAGTCTTCGGGGTTATCAGCGTTGATTACCTTCGATTCGATCATCTCGTTGTAGAGGTCGTTTCCTTCGCGGGTTCTTTCACCCACACCGCCAAAAACCGAGACACCCCCGTGTTGAATGGCGATATTGTTGATTAATTCCATCATAATGACGGTTTTGCCCACACCAGCACCCCCAAAGAGGCCGATTTTGCCACCTTGACGGTAGGGGGTGAGCAGGTCAATTACCTTGATACCGGTTTCAAAAACCGTCGGTGTTACTTCAAGATCGACTAATTTGGGAGCGGGACGGTGAATAGGAGAGGTTTCGGTGACGTTAACCGGTCCTTTTTCGTCCACGGGTTCACCAAGAACGTTAAAAATCCGACCGAGGGTGCATTTACCCACGGGAACGCTAATCGCTGCGCCGGTATCGACGATATCCATACCGCGCACTAAACCATCGGTGGTACTCATGGCAACGGCCCGCACTTGGTTGTCACCAAGTAACTGTTGCACTTCACAAGTAACGGATAAATTTTGACCGGCGGAGTTGGTTCCTTTTACGGTTAAGGCATTATAAATACGGGGCAGGTTGCCACTGGGAAATTCGGCATCGATGACAGGACCGATGATCTGGACGATTTTACCAACGTTAGTTTCTGTTGTCGCTACCATTGTTTATGTCTACTCTGGGTTTTAGCTGATAACTCCCACAAGGGGAAAGTCTTAATTTTTTGTAAAATTAGCCAATACACAGCTTATCACGCTAGGGGATCAGATCAGTTATCAGTTATCAGTTACCAGTTACCAGTGATCAGATGTGAGTTTTCCGTGGACAGTCTAAGCAGTGATCGGTATTAAATGGCAATTTTCTGCTTACTGGTTGCTGATCACCGATAAAAAGTAAGGCAGGCCTTAGCCTGCCTTAAAACAAAGCGAGGTTGATCAACTTTGGGGATGCCGATGCAGTGGATGGAATTGGTTTCATACCATATATTGGCGATTATAACAAGGGTTTTGCTGGTTGCATAGATTCAAATAAAAAATAATTTAAAGCTTGACCATAGAGTTAAGTCTATGTCTTGAGCCGCAAACACTATCTCCTGTCAAATTTTCAAGGGACAGCTTTACCGAGATGCACTCCCTTGTCTCAACTGTCCGGGAGAATTGTGCTGTAAGATATCCTCAGTTTCAATTGTTTAGGCTCGCAATCGTAGATGAGAATAAATTTCGGTAGCTTTTGCGGCAATCTCAGGAAATTAACGTTTAACTATATGAATTCTGGTAAAATTATCGCCATTATCACAGGAGCGATTTCGATTTTAATCGCCGTTGCCTATTTAATCCTAGTCCAGATTCTGGACTTTCGCACCGAGATGATTCCCGCTCCCCTAGAAGTTATTTTGCCTAGATTATAAAAATCGGGGTTGAAAAATTTTCAACCCCGGAAAAAGCAATTTTTGAGCGGATTAACCCACCGGTTGTAACTGTAATTGCGAGAGAATATCGCTCTGCTCGGAGCGCTGATGACTAGAGACTGTCACCACACCGTCCGCAGTTACATCTAATAGCGCATGGTCTCCAGAATTGACTTTTCCCGATAACATCGCGACCGCTAAACTATCCTCTAAGCGTCGAGTTAAAGCACGACGTAAAGGCCGCGCACCGTAGCTAGGATCATAACCCTCATTGATGACCAAATCCTTGAAAGCGGCGGTAACTTGCACAGAAATGCCTTTTTCTATCAATTGTTTGGCTAGATCTGCGATCAGAATATCGGCAATCTGGGTAACTTCTTCGCGAGTTAACTGTCGGAAAACAATGATTTCATCGAGACGGTTGAGAAATTCGGGACGGAAATATTGTTTTAACTCGTCTGTCACCCGATTAGAAATCTGTTGGTAACGCGATTGAGCAAAATCGTCAGCCATCTCGAATCCTAAGCTATTACCGCCCTTTTCGATGACTTTTGAGCCAATATTCGAGGTCATGATAATTAGGGTATTCTTAAAGTCCACCCGACGACCTTGGGAATCGGTCAAACGACCATCTTCTAACAGTTGCAGGAGAAGATTAAAAACATCGGGATGTGCTTTCTCGATTTCGTCAAACAAGACCACTCTATAGGGTTGACGACGCACTGCTTCCGTTAACTGACCGCCTTCATTGTAACCGATGTATCCGGGAGGCGCACCAATTAACTTAGAAACCGTGTGGGATTCCATAAATTCCGACATATCTAGGCGAATCATACTGGATTCCGAGCCAAAGAGTAACTTAGCTAAGGCTTTCGTTAATTCAGTTTTACCAACTCCCGTGGGACCGGCAAAAATAAACGAGGCAATCGGACGGTTAGGATTCTTTAAATTTACTCGCGCTCGACGAATAGCACGAGAAACGGCATTTACTGCCTCCTGTTGACCAATAATCCGCTCGTGCAGTTGAGATTCCAGATTTAAGAGCGATTCTGACTCAGTTTCAGTTAATTGGGTAACGGGAATACCAGTCCAAGCGGCGACAATTTGGGCGATTTCCTCCGCATCCACCACTGGAATTAAAGATTCGGGGTTAATTAGGGGTGATTCTTCGCTAACCTCTGCGGGACTTTTACTTTGCAGGGAATAGCGTAGATGGGTGCGGGATCCCGCTTCATCGAGAAGATCGATCGCTTTGTCCGGTAAAAAGCGATCATTGATATAGCGCGAGGATAGATGAACAGCAGCTTCGATCGCTTTTTGATCGTATTTTACCTGATGGAAATCCTCGTAGGTGGCTTTTAAACCGCGTAAAATCTCGATCGCCTGCTCTTTAGTTGGTTCTCCCACCATAACTGGCTGAAAACGTCTTTCTAGAGCCGCATCTCGCTCAATATGCTGTTTATACTCATCGAGAGTGGTGGCTCCTAAACACTGTAACTCCCCGCGAGCTAAAGCAGGTTTAAGCAGGTTAGAAGCATCCATAGCTCCCCCCATGCTACCAGCACCCACAAGAGTGTGAATTTCATCGATAAACAGGATAATACTGCCCGATTTGCGAACTTCCTCCACGATACCCTTTAAACGTTCCTCAAAATCGCCGCGAAAACGGGTTCCTGCCAGTAAAGACCCCATATCGAGGGCAATTACCTGTTTATCCCGCAAAAGTTCGGGAATATCGCCATTATGGATGCGTTGTGCTAACCCTTCAGCGATCGCTGTTTTGCCCACCCCCGGCTCACCCAGTAAAATCGGGTTACTTTTGGTACGACGGCCTAAAATTTGGACAACTCGCTCGATTTCTGGCTCTCTACCGATTACAGGGTCAATTTTGCCATTTTTGACCTCTTGGCTTAAATTGCGACCATATTGGGCTAAAATCCCGCCTTGGGGAGCATTTTTCTGGTCTTCATAGTCACTCTTGGCCGTGAAGCGACCACTAGCGACTTTTTCCCCGGCATTTTTAATTAAAAGGCCGCGAAGTTTGATCAAATCAACACCCTGCATAATTAAAATTTTAGCGGCTAGGGATTCGGGATCGCTGGTGATAGCGAGTAATAGATGTTCAGGTGCGATCGCCTGTTCCCCTAATTGTCGAGCTTCCTGAAATGCTTGCTCGAACATCTTTTTCGCTTTCGGGGTAAAAGGGATATTAACGGGACTGTAACCGCTGCCACGACCGGTCATTCCTTCAATCAGGCGGCGACTTTCGTGCAGGGTAACTTTTAAATCCTTGAGAATCAAGGCTGCGGTGGCGGTGGCTTCTCCTATCAATCCTAAGAGCAAATGCTCCGTACCGACGACACTGTGACCGGTACGACGGGCTTCCTCTTGGGCGAACATCACCGCTTTGATAGCTTTCTGGTTAAAGTATTCAAACATGATCGACGGCTTCCTGGCTACTGGGCTTTACTTGTTACTGTAACGTTTTCTTTACATTAGCCGGAAGGGGGATATCCGTATCAGCAGGGTGGGTTAGGGGACAGGAGTAGGGAGTAGGGGCAATTCATGAATTATGAATTATGAAGTGGGGTGATGGGGGAGTGGGGAGACCACTTCGTGCGCGTTGCGGGGGGAGGTGGGGAGACCACTTCGTGCGCCTTGCGGGGGGAGATGATCGTAACGAATTTGCAGGTTCAGCCGGAAATATGGGGAAACTTGCCAATATTTCGCCAATCGAAGGGCGGTACTCCCAGTGATTTCCGGGCGACCGTTGACGATCTCGTTAATCCGATTGATGTACCATATAACTGAGAAGGTAAGGATTGAAAAGGCTGCCAGCCAAGTTTTTTCGAGCCGAAGGTGGGTCGGAGCCAGTCAAAGATTGGTGGAAAACCCTCGGCCGTGAAGATTGCCGGATTATTGGCAGCGATATCAAGGACGTAGAGTTTAGCTTTCCCATCGGCTGCCCCTGTGCCGTTCACTTTCATCAAGAAGTCCCAAAAAAACCCAAAACAGGAAATCGATTTAGCTCTCAATCGTAAGAAGGAACAGGAAAAATATGACCGCTAACCCCCATACTGGCTCCGATTTCGATGATTTTCTCAAAGAAGAAGGTCTTGACGAGGACTGTAGTGCGGTGGCACTCAAACGGGTACGGTTGCGGCAGTTGGCTGAGGAGATGAAACGGCTCTCTCTGACCAAAACGGAGATGGCGGCGCGGATGCAGACCAGTCGGGCGCAACTTGACCGCCTCCTCGACCCCGAAAAGACGGGCGTTTCCCTCGATACTATCCAACGGGCGGCTTCTGTGGTGGGCCGCCAATTGCGAATCGAGTTGCTCTGAGGGAAGTCAGAAAGTTCGGAGTGCCGCAGATGAAATTACCCAACGGGGAACTGGCAGAAATCTCGATGGAAAAACTGATTGGCTATTGCTTAAATCCAGAACATTCCAGAGGAAAAAATAAAGCCAGAGTCTTTCGCTCTCGTCTGGGAATAACTGCCGAGAACGCTGAGGTTTTGCGATCGCTTATCTCACAGGCTGCCCTGGAGGGGGAAGTTGTGCAACAAGCGGTCACGGAATTCGGCCAGCAGTTTAAAGTGGATTGGACGATACCAGAACGGGAAGGAACACAACTGCGAACTATCTGGGAAATCAGCTTAATTAATCCCAACCCTCGTCTAATTTCTGCCTTTATCAAGTGAAGTACCATGAAAGACATCAAACTTTTAGATACGGTTGCCATCCTCAACTCCGTCCCTCGGGAGCGATTGACTTTGGTTGAGCCAGATTATGAGGCTGTCCCCAGCTTGCCAAGCGGACAGGTGGGAACAGTGGTTGAGGTGTATGAAAAAGGTTCGCGCTATCAATATTTAGTGGAATTTTCTGACAGTCAGGGGCGGGAATATGCGATGGCTATTCTGCCAGGCGATGAGCTTCTGGTCTTGCATTATGAACTGGAGGCGGCGTAAATTCTGCTTAAGGGAAAACACTTATAGCGGTAAGCGCTTGAGTGAGATACAAACCAAGCTTTGCCTAGCATGGTTTATAGCTCGTGAAACTGTACCTCATACGACTGCACACCGCTATATGGCTCAAGTAAAAGTTTTCTATGAACCGGAAATCGCACTTAACAATTATGTTCTATCATATATTTTTTTAGTACGGCATTAATTAAAGTCTGATATTTTTTGGGAAATTGCTGTTTATACCAAGCAACAACTGAGGGTTCAAGCTGCAGAGTTACAGGAACTTTTAGAGGAGAATTAACAGTAGCTTCTTGCCAAAATTCGGCATCAGTAGCAGGTACATCTGAATAATCTATATCAGAATCTTTCATCTGACCAAGGATATTTAATTGTTCCTCTCTCGACATACTCATAATAAATTCCCCTTTCCTCTGCATTAGCGCGTCTTGTAGATATAAGCCGTATTTTCTGTTCTCGTAGAGTGTACACTGCAACTAGGACAAATTCTCCTAAAAGTCCCAAAGCGATTAATCTTTCTTCGCCGTAGTCTCTGCGATTATCAGGTTTTGATATCCAGACTCCTGAAAAGATTTCCTTGGCAAAATTAAAGTCGATCCCGTGTTTTTCAATATTGATGTTGTTCTTTTGGTCATCCCACTCGAACTCCATCTTTTGACTCTAACTCCATAAACTAAGAAATTATACTGCGATCGCAAGCGATGTATAATACACCCTCCCAACTACCAAGATAACCTCTAAGTCTAGAAATCATGCCTACCGGGGAGATGCAAGACTTAACAACAGTTAATAAATAATTACCTAACAATGTTAGCGAAATTTTGAACCCTATTACCGAATCTGACACACCGCGCCACAATCCCTCACGGAAGGCGATAGGTCGCTTGAGAAGCAGTAAAACAGGGGAAAATACCTGAAACTCTTTCCCCTGTGAATCCCTAATGGGACTTAGGTATTTTCGGGCAGCAAAAAAGGCTCAAACCATTACGGGACAAAGGGTTAACCTCAATTTATGATTTTCCTTGATATATCTGGGTTTCAGCGATTTTGGGCTTCTCGAAGTAAATCCCAAGCGGGGATTGGAGTTGAAGCTTTTATCGATTTGTTTTTTGTCTAAGTCCCACTAAGCGAGGGAGAAGAATATAAAGATTTATTAAATTGTAGCTTTTGCTACAGTTGTGGGGGGGGGAGTGTGTATGCTTCTGCTATCTCCCTTTGGTGTTGGGTTGTAAGCAAGCACCACAAACCATCCCCCACTTGTTTGATACATAAAGTTTTTCTGGAGGAAATCTCATGAGTATATCTAACTTATTAGAGAAGTTAGCTCTGCTTGGAAGTGCTACGATAATTAGTACCATTGGTGTTCAGTTTAATGCTCAAGCTGACATTTTGGGTCAACATATTTTTGAAGATACTCCCAGTTTTTTTCGTGCAGATGTTTTCTTAAATTCAACTGCCAGCCCATTAAGTACATGGTTTGTTACTGGAAAACATTGGCAATTTAAGGTAACTGAAGGGTCTGGTGTAATTAATGTTCCTAAGGGTCAAGCAGACGGAGCTAATTTAACAATATCAGAAATTATTCATAAAATAGCACCTCATAGGGAACCTCAAAATCAGTGGCCTGTACAATTCTCTTTTGTTCGTTTGCCTTCGTCTCAACTTTCATTCCTAGCAGTAGATCCTCATGAACCTACGTCCCACCTCGATTTAGGTGTCTTTAATTATGGACAGGGTACAACAACTGAAGCTCCTGCAACAACACAATATGTCTTAAAAGCTACTTTGGTTCATGTCCCCGAACCCACCTCAACTCTCAGCCTCCTCGCCCTCGGCACACTAGGCGCAGCTTCAACCCTCAAACGCAAACTGAAGCCCTCTAAATCCACCGGAAAAGAAACCACAAAAGTTGGCTAAATTGCTTCTAAAAATACCATAAATGCCCCCTTGATTCAGTCAGTTGAAGGGGTATTTTTTACATAACTCTCTCAATTTCCATAATTTCAAGGAGGATGGTTTATCCTTTCATCCGATATCTGCTACAATAGAGATACAGGAAATAAAATTTTTATCAGTAGGGTGGAAGTGGCGGTAAAACTCGTAGGTTGGGTTGACGCAAGGAAACCCAACAACTTCCCGGAATATTTTCACAATCTTGGTTGGGTTTCGCCTTTTGAGCCGATTGGTAATACCTGCTCAATAATAATAGCTCAATCCAACCCACGGCTAGAGCGTCTGAGGGAATGCTAGATTTGACCATGACAGTAACTCAGCAGACAAACTACCATCAGGATTTTGGCATGAAAATTCATGGCTTGAGCGGACTAAAACTTTAATCTTTTCTCAATCTTTCTAACAGTTCAGAGCGGGATAAATTCACTAAAGAAAGAAGTAACCCGGTGCGTTCTGAGATGGGAAGTTGGGCAATCTGTTCAACTAGACCAGACAATTCCGAATCTAGGGTTCCAAACCGCCCTTCCAGAAGACTAGCTATCAGCGAGAGTTGTCCCTCTAAAGTGCCTTCCTGTTTTCCTTCTATTTTCCAATCTTCTCGCTGTTTTAGATAGGCTGGTGATAGGTTCATGATGTCCTCCTGTTCCTCGCTACTTAAATTATCTCTCAATTCCAAATTCTTACGCCAGTTGGCTAGAATTTCTAACAAATTTTCTTTAAAAGAGTTATCTTCTGGCAATTGAACTAACTCTTCTACGGCTCTTTTTTGTGTTTCTCCTTTTCCTAAAACCCTCAACCATAAAGTGTCTTCACTCACTGGTAACTGGTGGATGGCAACGATTGCCACTTTGAGGAAGTCAGCTAAAAAGTAAACCCCTTTTAACCAATTCCTCTCATCGCTGTCAGCCCTGAATCCTTGAATCATTCTAGCTGAAAAGGTGGGGGTGAGAATCCATAAAACTGGCAATTCTGCGACCGTCAGAGTTTTGTTTGCCCGTTTCGCCTTTCTTAACAGGTCATTATGAACAGTATATAACTTTGATATACAACTGCGAATCTCTATTTCTGAGGGCGGGTTACGGAAAGGTTCAAACAAACAGGAAGTCGCCGCCATTTTTCCGAGTAAACCTAAAGGGAGTTCGGTCCTTGATGGTGAACTGGCCGGTTCAAACCAGACATCTATTTCTTGAACCTCACTTTTCACTTTCTTACTCTTTTTTATGGTTCCTAGAGGCGCTAACAGTTCCTCTAAATATTCCTTGGCAAATTGGTCGTGAATTTGGCGGGTCATTCTCGGAGATGACTGAGAATATAAAGGGGTATAAACTATCCTATTATATCATTAATTAAAAAGGAATCCAATCGACAACATTGATCCATAACTAGGAATCAAATTGACTAAGAGAGGAACGTCTTTTAAAAGGCATTATTTTTTTGATTAATTCAGGTGTAATTAAGCCTTGGGGATAAAAAATCGTTCCCAAAACGATTAAAATTCCAAAGATAATCAAACGACCATCGCGCAAGAAATTACCCAACCAAATTGGTAAACCATTCACGCCACCGAGGGCGCGTAAAACTTCGGGCAAAGCAGTTAAAACAATGCCTCCCACCACCGGCCCGACAAAAGTTCTGGAACCACCAATTAAAACGAAAGCCAAGAAAATAATACTGGCATCAAAAGTTCCTTGACGGGAATTCCATGTATTGAGAAAATGGGCGCTTACCGCTCCCACCACTGCCGCTAAAACTGCCCCGAAAGTGAAGGATAAAACTTTGTGATAGGTGGGATTAATTCCCATGGCCGCGGCCGCCAATTCATCGGCACGAATGGCATTAAATGCCCGACCAATTTTGATGTTTTCTAACCGGTAGAGAAACAGCATAGTTAGGAATAAGAGGGGCAAGGCCAGCCAAAGGTAGGCTAATTGAGTAGTGAAGGGTTGGGGAATGGCGAAAATACCAACCGCACCGCCGGTTATCTCGAGATTAAGGGCAATAATTCTCAAAATTTCTACCCAGGCGATCGTGGCAATAGCTAAATAAATACCTCGCAAACGGAGAACAGGAATACCTAAAACTATGGCTAATATTCCCGAAATAATGCCAGCAATTAACATTTCTAAAAATACCAAAGCCAGGGGATAATTGCTACCAGTATTAGTAAAAACTTTCGTGGAAAGAATGGCAGCCACATAACCACCTAAAGCATAAAAACCGGGGGTTGCTAAGGATAATTGACCAGCCATTAAGGGCAGATAAATTGAAATGCCTAAGATGGACCCAAAGATCATTGAAACAATTAAAAAACCATAGGTGTTAAAAAAATCAGCCATATTTTCGGTGAGCGGTTATTGGGGGCTTAAGTTAGGGGAGTCAATTAGCTAATTTTATCACCGTTCTCTCCCACCTCATTCTCCAGTAATTCTCGAAATTATCATAATTTTTTACTTGGCACTTTCCCTATATGGTAGCGTTCGCCACCTTAAAGGCAGACGGGATGATCGATGATGGGAAAAAGTATCTTCCTTAACTGTGTCTGGGAAAAAATTCGGGGGAATTTATGAAACAGCAGCATTGGTTAGTTAACTCCGAAAACCGGTTAGTCGCACTCCTACGGCTGAATTTCCTGATAAAATCGCAGTAGCGGCTGAAAAAGTCCTAGAAGCTGAGGATATTATCAGTTTTACCCCAGAAGCAATCCATCAGGTACAGGCGATCGGTGAGGAACCAGTAATATGCTTTTAAACGTTTTCCATTCGATCCTCTCACTAATTAAGTAGCTGGTTATAATTAAATTAAAAATGGATTTTAGGTTCGATCCCCCCTGCCCCCCTTGATAAGGGGGGTACCGATAGGTGGGGGTATCTGACAACTTTTAACGCCTACCTACTTAGGTTAGAGAAATGATAGATAAATGAGAGGATCATGAGAGAAATATGAAAGTTTTCTGGGGAAAAATTAGTTAAGATAGGGGGAAATTAAAGGATAAACAACTATAGATGTTTACTTCAGTCGAACTTTTGACCATTTCTTTTGTAGCCGTGGGATTAGCCGCCGATGCTGTGGCTGTTTCTCTGACCAGTGGCCTGATGATTCGTCATATTCATGTTAATAAGGCTTTGAAAATTGCTTTGTTTTTTGGGGGATTTCAAGCGATTATGCCGATGATCGGTTGGGGGATCGGCCTAACCTGTCGCGATTTCCTCGCCTCTTTTGACCATTGGATCGCTTTTATTATTTTAGGGGCGATCGGCAGTAAAATGATCTACGAAGCTGTTCAAAATGATGACGAGGAAAAAAAATTTAATCCTCTAGATTCCTATACTTTAATCGGATTAGCGATCGCTACTAGCATCGATGCTTTAGTAGTTGGTTTGGGTCTATCGATGATTAAAACTCCCTTACTTTTAGCTTGCACTGTTATCGGTTCTATTACCTTTGCTTTATGTTTTATAGCTGTTTTTATCGGGCATAAATTCGGTAATTTATTTAGTCAAAAGGTGGAAATTCTCGGCGGTTTAGTTTTAATATTAATCGGCAGTAAAATCCTCATTGAACATTTAATCGCCTAGATTATCCCCATTTTTCACAATCGGCCTCCTTTTCCTGACTGTTTCAAGAAGGAAGTAGCTAATTCGGGATAACCAGCCTCAATTAAAGCCTGATCTCTGATGCGACAGGAATCGCATAAACCGCAGGGTTCAACTTCTCCTTGATAACAAGACCAAGTATCAGCGATGGGAACCCCCAAACTAACAGCACGCCGGACGATATCTACCTTACTATCCATCACCAAAGGGGCAATTAATTGGGGTGCTTTCCCTTCTAAACCCGCTTTCGATGATAAATTAGCTAAAGTTTGAAAGGCCTCTAAATACTCGGGACGACAATCGGGATAACCGGAATAATCCACCGCATTAATTCCTAAATATATCGCCTCCGCTTCCCTTGCTTCCGCTAAAGAAAGAGCGATCGAAATAAAAACTGTATTTCTCCCCGGCACATAGGTAATCGGGATAATATTCGGGTTAATTCCCTCTTGGGGAATAGCAATAGATTGATCCGTTAAAGCGGAACCTCCCCACAAAGATAGATTGACTTCGATCAGATGATGTTCTTTAATTTCGAGGAAATTAGCAATTTTTTTCGCCGCTGCTAATTCCCGCTCGTGTCTTTGTCCATAACGAAAGGAAAGGGCAATTAATTGATAACCAGCCGCTAAAGCGATCGCTGCTGTTGTCGCTGAATCTAATCCCCCAGAAAGTAAAATAATCGCCTTTTTTGTCATTATCCTAATGTCACCTGTGTTTGTTGATAATTAGCTACTAAGATAAATTGTTTTAGCCACCGCGAACCTAACAAAATCTCCTTAATTGCCTCCCCTGCAAAAACGGGAATTTCGTATTCCTGACCATCAATTCTTACTCTGCCTAAATATATATCAAAAAATGCTTCTCCTTGAGCGGTTATCAATTTATTTTGTCGCAAAAAACGCCAATCAAGACTGTCAGCATCTTGACTATTTATGGCTAAAAACTCGGTAAAACCCGTATCCAGAATGACTTCTGTGGGTAGAATCAATCCATCATCGCCAACTAAATCGATATCAAAATAAATTTGTCCTTTGGTTCCAAATCTCCCTTCAATCATATTCTGCCACTAACTCCAGTTTCATTAATGCCAAAGATGTGATGAATTTTGTCGGGATATTTTGCCCTTGCTTTTTTACTGGCCACTTCTTGATCGGGATCGATAAAATAATCGCCGCTATCGGGTTCGATCGCAATGTACCAACCATAATAATGTTTCATTAACCGGGGCTGTAAACTCTGAAAAATCGGCCAACAACGATGATAAAATTCTAATTGTCGGGCGCGATGTTTGGCCTTTTCTTCCTCTGTAGATTGCATCTCTGGAAAAACTCGACCACGACGCACTACTCGTTCAGAATTGTTGTTAGACATAGTATTTAACCTCTTGTTAGTCAATTAGAGTTTGGGAATTATGAATTATGAATTGGGGATTGGGGAGAATAAATAAAAAGTAATCTCCTGACTTGAAAGAGGGTGTAGGGTGTAGGGTGTAGGGTGTGGGGTGTGGGGTGTGGGGTGTAGGGAAGGAAACCTCTTTCATCTCTGGGGGTGAAAATTTTTTCATCGAGACTGACTCCTGATAACTGACTCCTGATAACTGACTCCTGATAACTGACTCCTGATAACTGACTCCTGATAACTGACTCCTGATAACTGACTCCTGATAACTGACTCCTGATAACTGATAACTGACTCCTGATAACTGATAACTGATAACTGATAACTGATAACTGATAACTGACTAGCGGACTCCTAAAAACTTATGGGTTTGGAGACTGAGACGCCATTGGGGATGCCGGAGAACATAATTAAAGACTAACTCTTTGCTTTCCACTGTATTCCATTCGGGTTGTAGATATTTAATCACCCCTTCCGATAACTTACTTTCCTGCATAGCTGCCCATTCTAAATCCTCTGGATTAGCCACGACAATTTTTAACTCATTTACCCGTGTATAAATACTAGGATCGGGCATTTTATAAGTTTTAGGAGAAAAAGTCACCCAATCGAAAACCCCAGTAAAAGGATGAGCGCCAGAAGTTTCTAAATGTACCCGTAAACCCTGATTTTTTAATTCCTTGGTCAAAGGATCAAGATTATGCATTAAAGGTTCACCCCCGGTAATCACCACCATAGCGGGGTTAGCCCCTTTTGCCATCTCTACCAATTCCCCCAGGGATTTTTGGGGATAACGGTGGGCATTCCAAGACTCTTTTTGGTCGCACCAAGGACAATAGACATCGCAACCTCCCAAACGGAGGAAAAAAGCATTGCTTCCCGTCCAAAAGCCTTCGCCCTGGACAGAATGGAAAGTTTCGACAACAGGATAGGTACAATGGTTTATGCTAACCGTTTTCATAGAATCAGTATTATAGAAAATATGGACATTCCCCTGAACTTTGCCAAATACACCCAATGGTCCGGTATTGCCACGCTGGTTTTTTTGGTACTCACGATTATCGCTTTTCTCGTCGGTTGGGGAATCCGCTTTCGTCTCGTCGGTGTCACTAGCTTTATGGCCGTGTTGACGGTGGGGATTTTCGGTCTTGGGTTAGGATTATTTACCCGTACCGAAATTCCGGGAGCGGTGAGATTCTCCCTTGTCTATGATAACGGAGCTAATCAAGCTGTTATCTCCCTGCCCAATACTGTTACTCCCGAGCAGGTGGAAGCAACCCTAAAACAAGCCGCTAGTGACTTGTTTTCCTCCGGTCGCGCCGGTGCTGGCGGTAATAATCAATTTATCATTAGCGCTCGCACTCTTGTTCACCCTCAGCCCGGTTTATCTGCTCCTTTGTACCTGGGACAGATTAAAAAATCCTTCTCCGCCCCGGGGGATAATACTCCTGAACTACAGCTTTTTCCCGAAAGTTTCGCTAAAATTAGCCAATAATCCTTGAGGTTGTCAAAAAATGTCCAATGCTGTCGCTGTTTTGCCCCTGTTAATCGCCCCCGCACAAGTGATTCGGGGTGACAATGCCCTAGAAGAATCCACCGGCAAGTTAGCGGATTTGGGCAAATGTCCCCTGGTGGTGGGCGGCGATCGCAATCTAGCTTTTTTGTCATCTCCCCTGAAAAATCTCACTCCTAGCTATCACAGTTACGCCCCCGATTGTTCGGAAAATTCCCTAGCATATTTAAAGGCATCTGTCAAGAGTCATGAGGCAGATTTTATCATCGGTGTGGGTGGCGGCAAGGCCCTCGATACGGCCAAATTACTCGCCCATCAGTGCCATTTGCCGATCGCCACGATTCCCACCTCCGCCGCTACCTGTGCCGCTTGGACAGCCCTATCTAACGTCTATTCTGACGCGGGGGCGTTTCTTTACGATCTGTCCCTAGCCCGTTGTCCGGATTTATTAATTCTCGATTACGGTATTATCCAAACTGCCCCGAAAAGAACCTTAATCGCTGGTATTGGCGATGCGATCGCTAAATGGTACGAAGCTTCCGTCAGTAGCGGTCATTCCACAGAAACCCTGATCATTGCCGCTGTCCAACAGGCCCGGGTTTTGCGGGATATCCTTTTCCAAAAATCCCCGGCAGCTCTGGAAAATATCGGCGGGGAGGACTGGAAACAGGTGGTAGATGCCACCGTTTTATTAGCCGGAGTAATTGGTGGTTTAGGGGGTGCTAATTGTCGTACCGTGGCCGCCCATGCAATTCATAATGGTTTAACCCATATTCCCGCTTGCCATCATGCCCTGCACGGGGAAAAGGTCGCCTACGGCATCCTCGCCCAATTGCGTCTAGAGGAAATAGTTTTGGGCAATCAATTGGCAGTATCGGCCCGGGGACAACTAATCCAGTTTTATGAACAAATTGGTTTACCGAAATCCCTAGAGGATTTAGGATTAAGAGATGTTTCCCTTGCCCAATTGCGCCACGCGGCCGCAATTGCCTGTCAGCCTAATTCGGACATTCATCGTCTGCCTTTTACGGTTTCCCCCGAACAAGTCATGGCGGCCATGGTTTCTACTACCACTGCCGATACAATCGGGCAGAAAGTTAAAGCTAATTAACGGGAATATTTTCGGGACTTATGGCTTTATCTGCTGCGGGTGAGTAGTGATTTTATTGTAGTGGTGATAGCTCAAACCTTTGCTTTGTTGGTCGAAATCCAGCGTTGATGTTCCTATTGGGACTCTTAAAAATATATGGCGACAAGCTCAAATTGAGGAGGACAAAATATAATGCGATATGCAGTTGTTATTGAAAAAGGAGAAAATAGCTACGGTGCTTATGTTCCCGATCTTCCCGGATGTGTTGCGGTTGCAGAAACATTAGAAGAAGTTAAACAATTAATTGCTGAGGCAATAATTTTTCATTTGGAAGGCTTAAAAGAAGATGGATTAACTGTTCCTGAATCAGTGTCGATCTGTGAGTATGTAGATGTAGCTTAGGGGGTTCCAAGGTGGAAATAAGATTAGACTCATAGCGGCGATTCATTACAAGCGACAAAAAATTTATATTCGAGAAGTTTTAACTCATGCTGAATAGGACAAAAATAAATGGAAGGAGTAAAAAAATGCCGACGATAGATATAGAGAAAACACGGCAAGCTTGGACAAACTTAAAGCAAATACTCTTTATCCCTCGCAATGAATCAGAATATGAACAATTAGTAATTATGTTAGATAATTTGATAGATGAAATAGGAGAAAATGAAAATAATCCTCTTGCTTCTTTAATGGAAATTTTGGGAATATTAATAAAAAATTATGAACAGGAAAATGTTCCCGAATTATAAATGGTAGGGGTGGTGCATTCCCAAATATTGGTTAACCTTGAAATTGTCATGTTTTCAGGGAACACACCCTAGGGAAGAATGCGATCGCCCGGCAAGAAAATATCCTTACCCTCCTGATCGCCTACGAAACCGCCAGCGATCGGGAACAGGCGATCGCCGCTCCCCTGCAATCTTAACGAGTAATTTATACTAAATCCAGTTATAGCACTTCTTGGAGCTATAAGGTACAATGAAAAGCAAATAGACAAATAATAGAAATCGCCAGCTTCCTATGAGACCCTATTCCGTAGATTTTCGCCAAAAAATTATCGATGTCTGGAAGAAAGAAAAAATTTCTATT
>NZ_JADBUB010000106.1:0-73701 GCF_020245865.1 Microcystis sp. M169S2 | reverse complement strand
TGTAGGGTTTTACCGATTTTGAAGGGGTCAATTACCTAATTTTCAGGGAAAAAGTCCCTGAATTTTCCCCCCGATCACTCCCATATCTGGTACTTTTTGATTTACAAAAACTCTAAAAGTCTTAACCAACAAGGGTTTTACTATTATTCAGCAAGCCCTAACTATCTGAGTATAAATTACTAATCCTAGTCTATACCACATCTAACCTAGAGTTAAATTGATCTAAATTATTTTATCCATAGATAAAAAGCTATAAAAGTTATCGGCAAGAAGGGCGAAATCTTTTTCTGAATTACCCTGTATTATTTGTTCAGGAACCCTAATTAAGCCTAACTGTTAATAGCGTAATCATAGGCAATAACATTAGACTCCATAGGTATAAACCAATGGGAGATATTTTCTAGTTTTTGACGGATTTGATCGAGATGATCCTGCACGGGTTGCAGGAAAGTTTCGTACTGTTGTATCTGAGTTTTTAAACGCACTAATGCCAGATTAGCATCGCGCCATTGTCGCTCCTGTTCTTCAAATTCACGAGTTTTTTGCTCTAAATCCGACCATTGCTCATCAATAGTATCTCTGTTTTTTTGTAAATCCTCTTGTAGCTCCTTGATTTCTGCGGCTAAACGTTGACTTTCTTGGAGATTATTTTGATAACTATCCTCCAGGATAATTAACACTGGTTCAAAGCTACATTTTTGGGCATCTTCTGGGGATAAAATTCCTTGTCTCCGGTGCAGAATTTTCAGATGTTGAGAGCGAATAGCTTGCCTTTCTCGAAGATTACGTCTCTGTCCGACCAAAGTTTCCGCCAGCATTCCTTTTCTCTCCTGTTCCTCGGCTAATTCTTCTGCTAAATTAGCTCGCTGGGATTCATCTATTGTGGTCATTCTTGCTTCTAATTCTTCCACGGTTTGGGATTGGAGAGTTAATTCTTCCTCTTGGTCATTGACAAAAAGTTCCAAGCGATCGAGGTCTGTTTGTAAATTGTTAACTAAGCTCTCCAATTCTTCCAAAGGCATTTTTTCAAGAGCTTCTAGATCGATTTTACCATCAAAATCTAGGTCTGCTGCTTGGGCGAGACGAAGAAGCATTTGTCGAGTAGAATCAGTGGTTTGTAGGGTGAGGTTAAGGCGATCAAATAATTCCTGTTTTTGACTCAGAACAGTTTCTTGTATTTGTAGTTGTATTTTTGTTGTATCCAAAGCACTGCGACTTATCTGTAATTCCCTAGCTCTTTGTTCGAGATGATTGAGCATTTGTTCATTGGCGACCTGACGATTTTCTACAGCTTTTTTCTGCTCCTCTAAACTCTGCCAACAACTATTTAAAATTGTCTGTTGTCCCTGCACAGATTCAAGAGTTGAATAGAGAATTTGTGAGGGAGAATTGCCCAGATCGTGATTATTAGCTAAACTCTCCGCTAGAGAACGAATAAATTGTTGTTGTTCTGGGGAAAGATTGGGGGAGGAGTTGAAATTTATTTGTTCTTCTTCCAGGTGTCGCTGTTGCTCGATCAATTGTTGTTTTAGGTTTTCCAGTTCTTGTCTTTTGCCCTCTAAATAATCGAATTCTGCTTCTATTCGCTCAATTTGCTCAATTCTTGCCTCCATTTCCATTTTCTGGCGGTTGAGAATCTCGCTTTGATAGGTGAGGGATTGTTTCCACTGATCGATTTTCTCTTGATCTTCCTTATTGCGCTCGATCAAACGGGAAATCTTTTGCAGTTGTCGCACCATCTCTGCTCCCGCTAATTCCGGGTTTCCTTGCAGTTGACGATTATCGCTCAAATTCACCAAAAGAAGCGCACCTTCTCCTATGGAGTTAGTTTCGTCGTAGGTTAAGATATCGTTCCCCGCTATGGCACTCCACGTCTGATCTTTATGCTGACAGGCCAATAGTTTCAATTCAGTTTTGTAACCGCTGATAAAACCTCTAGTCTGTTTTTTTACTTCTGCAAGGTATAGCACGAGTAGTCTTCCTGTGTGATGAAAGTTTTTGTAATTGATTTTAGAGAGAGTTGATGATCGAGGCTAGGAGCGGCCCGTCTATGGTTTCAGTGTACCCATCGGCTGCCAAAAAATTTTTATTTTCTATCATTCGAGTTTTTCTTTTTGAGACATACATTTGTTCTCAATTTTTCCTCTTACCCACTGGAAAATTTTAAATTTTTGAAGATTTTTCAGCCCCAATTTACTGACCTAGTCTCAAAAAATTTGGCAGTCAATCTCATAAATCGGCTGATGTTTTCTGACCCCTTTTACCTCTGGCTGCAGTTTGAATAAGCTGACCACACATCTAAATGATCGTTTAAGACGGCGTGAAAGCGAGAGGCAAGGATAGAAAGCTAGACCTTTTGTACTGAAAATTGCCAAGGCTAGTTTAAATGCAGCAAAGCTTACTGAAAAATATCTTACATAATTAGCTTATCAGATTTATTATTAGTGACAAGAGGAAGGAAGACAGCGTTTCTCCTCAAGATGAAGTATGACGAGATTTGGCATCATCTCCAGACTAACACCTCAAACCAGAGACTTCCTACCTCACCATTAAGATAACTGCTCTAGGTTATTCTAGACTAAAAGAAATAGCGTCTAGTGGGGGAGATTCCGAGAAATTATGCAAGGAAGCTTCAATGAGATTGACATTCCCAGTATTTTACAATTGATTGAACTAGGACAAAGAACAGGAGAACTATTGATGACGATCTCAGTATTGGTGAAAAAGTCGAGAGTATTTTAGAAAATTCTAACTATTCCGGGGGTCTTTTCCCTAAGAAGCTCTCGCTCAGGCCATAGAGATCGAAGCTGCTCTCATTCTCTGGGATATCGCCCTACCAAAACTCGACGATTTAACCAGTCAAGGGGGGGGCTGCTGGCAAGGGTAACAGCCAAAATGGTGGGGGCAACCGATTATTTAAGCAAACCTTTGAGCGAAAATGAGTTATGACTGCTGGTTGAGAGGGAAACCCCCTGATAAATTTCAGATTGCGTTGGAGGCAAAAAATGGGAGCAATTTCGGAGCATCGGGTCAACGGGAACTATTATCGCGCCTCTTTTTCCCTTGTTATGCTTGGCGGCCTAGCTAGGTAGGGAGTTATGAGGGAAATATTGCTGGTAGAAGACAGCCAAACGCAACGGGAACTGATCTGTGATCTACTCCGCAATAGCGGCATTAAGGTCACGATCGCCAAAGATGGGTTGGAAGCCCTCAAATATATTCAGAGAGGCAATCCCGATCTCGTTGTCCTCGATATCGTCATGCCCCGCATCAATGGTTATGAGGTGTGTCGTCGTCTCAAGTCGGATCCCAAAACCAAAAATATCCCCGTGATCATTTGTTCCTTGAAGGGGGAAGTCTTTGATCGCTATTGGGGCATGAAAATCGGAGCCGATGCCTACATTGTCAAACCCTTTAAACCGATTGAGTTCATTTGCACTGTTAAACAACTGCTGCGCCGATAAAATCGCCTTCACTGGGGACAGTCTAGCTATGCTATAGGTCAAGACGGGTAAAAACGCTGACCGAACTATTTATTAGTTGCAAGAGAACAAAACAAATGCTTAACGATACCGATTTTTTTACTGGTGACGCTCAAAATACCGCCCCCGACACTCAGGAATTACAAACCCCCGTCGGTGAACTACACTTGCGATTTTACCTACCCTCTCAGGACGAGTTTGCCCTTAGTGCGGTGGGCATTCGCGAGGTAATACAGCAACCACTCGATCGCATTACCCCAATTCCCAATGCTTCACCCTTGCTCCTCGGTGCGATCAATCTCCGGGGTCAAGTGATCTGGGTGGCGGATCTCGGCCAATTTTTGGGGGATAACAGCCGCTTAAATACCGATCGATCCGAAATTCCCGTAATTGTGATTGAAGAACAGGAAACGATCCTCGGTTTAGCGGTGCAACGTTTGGGAGATGTGGAATGGCTCGACTCAGATCAACTAGGTAGTGTCGTCAGTATTCCCGATCAGATTGCCCCCTATGTGCGGGGAAAGTGGATTCTGGGCCAAGAATCAAAAAAAACCTTAAGACTACTCGATCATCTGGCCATACTCCGTTCTACCCTTTGGGAGGCTTAAAACCTCAAAAAAATAGCAGAATAGCATTTATAGTAATTATTTCTTGAAACCACTAACTACTTGATCACTTTATCTTTACTAGGGGAGGGGCAAATGCCGTCAGGAAAAGAATATGCGAAACTCTATGGAAAGGCGAACACCGCCTATTGCCAGGGCAACCTTGAGGGTGCCGCCGTCATTGTCAAAGAAATGATCAGCAAGTATCCCGATGATCCCAACGTCCTGCTTTTACAGGGACATATTTATGTAGGACTACAACAATACAGCTTGGCCGAGGGACGTTACGAAAAAGTGCTGGAATTGGCTAAAAATTCTGCCAATTTCTTTGATCTAGTAGATTATGCTCGACGGGGTCTCGATCAGATTCAGCAATTGCGTTTTGAAGCCGAGAATGGAGATTTTATGATCGCTGCTGCGGAAAGCATCGCCTACAGTGAGGCAGCTTTCGATCCCAGTCAAGGTTTCAGCAATTCTTTGTCCGGGGGGTCGCAAGCGGCTGCTCTCGAGCGGCAACAGGAGGTAATGGACTGGGATAGTGGTCTTTTTAATGACGAGGATCTCGGAGAGCCTACGGCGGGTACAGTCGATTCCTATGGCGATGATTTTGGGGAATCCGAGGCAACCGCCTTTAGTTCCCTTATCCTGGCTGGTTCAGACTCTCAAGGTTCCCACTGGTCCGGGGATTTTGCGGATGGAGAACCCCCTTTCCCCTTTTTAGAAGCAGCGGAGATTGACTCGCTCCAGGAAGGGTGGGGCGGTGGGTTCGGGTCAACGGGAGAAGACACTTTTACGGCTGACTGGCGGGAAAATCCCCTCACCGGGAGAGATCAGGAGTTATTCTATGCCGATACCCTAGAACCAGGCACTTTTGCCATTGATCCGCAACCGCCCCACCGACAAGGGGCGAAAACTGGCCTTAATCAGGGCAGAGTCACTCAAAAAAGATACGAGGGAGACGAAGCCAGAGATTTTAGAGAACTAAAACTCAATGATGAGGATTTAGACGGTTTTTCCCAACTGCGTCTGACGGATATAGGCGAAGAAGTGGGGGAATCGGAGCTATTTACCGGTTCGGGAGAGGAAGCTTTAACTGCTGGTTTTGTCCCCGAACCCAGGGCGAGCCTTAATGCCAGTTCTGCTGTGGGAGAGCCTAGTTTTCATCCTTCTCGTCTAGAAATCCCCGATGACACAAGAGATAGTCATCTTGGTCCTGTTTCCGAGCGCCTGCTCCGGCCAGTGGTGGAAGTCAATCCGGGCAAATTGGCCTTTTTTGTCAATGCTTCTTTGGGCAAAAAACAACTAATCCTAGCGGCTTTAGCGGGTATTACCCCTGTAATCTTAATTTTTGCCGTTAGTACCACCTCTTGGCTATTTTCTCTATCGGCTGCCAAACCGGGCCCGAATAGCAAGGAAAAAACCGAAAAAGTTGCCCCGAAACCAGCCCCAGCCAGCCTTTCCCCTTTCAGTCAACCGCTACTAACCGAGATGTTACTAACTGGACTGGGAACCTTTGCCCTGACTTGGCTAGGTTTACAGTTGCTAATTAGTCAGATTAAGCGCAGTCTCGACGATTTGCAAAGCCAATTCGATCATATCTCGGAAGGCAATTTTAAGGCTAAAGCGACGATCTACTCCGAAGATGAATTCGGTCAACTGGCCAATAGTTTCAATCAGATGGCCCGGGTAGTGGCAACTACCACCACCCAGGCCCAAGGCCGCGCCGCCGAAACGGAACGGGAACGGAAATATCTACAAAGGCAAGTGATTCGACTTCTCGATGATGTGGAAGGAGCGGCTCGGGGGGATCTGACCGTGAAGGCGGAGGTAAGTGCCGATGTTTTAGGGGCGGTGGCCGATGCTTTTAATTTGACTATCCAAAACCTGCGCGAAATTGTCCGACAGGTGAAAAAAGCGGCAAAACAGGTGAATCAAGCCAGTACTAATAGTGAATCTTTCGCCCGCAATCAGTCTAGCGATGCCCTGCGGATGGCGGAGGAATTGGCCGTCACCCTTAATTCGGTACAGATGATGACCGACTCAATTCAACGGGTGGCAGAAAACGCCAGAGAAGCCGAAGAAGTCGCCCGCACTTCCTCGATTACCGCTCTAAAGGGGGGTGATTCCGTGGAAAGAACCGTGGCGGGAATTCTGCAAATCCGCGACACCGTATCAGAAACGGCGCGAAAAGTCAAGCGTTTGGCGGAAGCTTCCCAGGAAATCTCGAAAATTGTCGCGGTAGTCTCTCAGATTGCCTCGCGGACTAATTTATTGGCTCTTAATGCCTCGATTCAAGCGGCGCGAGCGGGAGATGCGGGCCGCGGTTTTGCGGTGGTGGCCGATGAGGTGCGTCAGTTGGCCGATAGAGCTGCTAAATCTCTTAAGGAAATTGAACAGATCGTTTTACAGATTCAATCGGAAACGGGTTCGGTAATGACGGCAATGGAGGAGGGGATTCAACAGGTTATCGATGTCACCGAGCGCTCGGAACAGGCGAAGAAGTCCCTAGAAGATATTATCCAAGTTTCTAACCGCATCGATACGCTGGTGCGATCGATTACCGCCGATACGGTCAAACAACGGGAAAATTCCCTCAATGTCGCCCAAGTTATGCAGTCGGTGGAGTTAACCGCTCAGGAAACTTCCCAAGAATCTCAACAGGTGGCGGGTTCTTTGCAAAAATTGGTGAGTATCTCCCGGGAGCTGCTTTCTTCGGTAGAACGGTTTAAGATAGACTCGGAAGATAATTAATAATCGATGAGTGGTAATCAGTGGGTTATTGATCAGCTGCTATCGCTCAAGATTAACCGCTAGAGTTGATAAAGTTATGCCTAAACTTAGTCTCTGCATGATTGTCAAAAATGAAGCCGAAAATCTCCGGCGCTGTTTGGATAGCGTTAAAGAGGTGGTGGATGAGATGATCGTTATGGATACGGGTTCGACCGATGATACGATTGCTATTGCTCAAAGTTACGGTGCTATAGTTCCTAGCTACAATTGGCGGGGTAATTTTTCCGATGCCAGAAATGAGGCTTTAAAATATGTTACTGGTGATTGGATTTTAGTTCTTGATGCCGATGAGGAATTAAATCCCGCTATCGTACCGAAAATGCGTCGGGCTATGGAAAAAGAGGAAAATTTAGTTATTAATTTAATCCGCCATGAAATCGGAGCCATACAATCACCCTATTCTCTAATTTCGCGGCTATTTCGCCGACATCCTCAAGTCACTTTTACCCGTCCCTATCACTCAATTATTGATGATAATGTGGCTATTTTATTAAAAAAAGAGCCTGATTGGAAAATAGTTGAACTGTCAGAAATTGCTATCTTTCACTACGGTTACACCGTCGATAAAATAGCCAGCCTAGATAAGTTTGAACGGGCAAGAAAAGCGATGGAGGGCTTTTATCAACAACATCCCCACGATCCCTATGTGTGTAGTAAATTGGGAGGGTTATATCTGAAGATTGGCAGGGATAAAGAGGGTTTTAAGCTGCTCAAACATGGTTTAAAATGCCACGGTTCTAATCCACATATTTTATACGAGTTATATTATCATCTCGCTAATTATTATTATTCATTGGAGGAATTTAAGCAATCAGCCGATAATTTTATTAAAGCGATTAAGCAGCCAATTTTAGATAAATTAAAACTTGGTGCCTATAATAATTTCGGTGGGTTATTGTACGAAGCAGAAAAATACGAAGCTGCCTTATCTGTCTTTGATAAAACCGTAGAAATTGATCCTAGCTATGCCGATGGTTACTATAATTTAGGACTGGTTCTCAAACAACTGCACCGGCTACCAGAATCGATTAAAGCTTATAAAAAAGCTCTCAAGTTAAACCCCGATAATCCTGCTATTTACCAAAATCTAGGGGTGGCTTATATAGCTTTCGGTAGTTATAATGAGGCGATCGAGATTTGGCAAAAAGGCCTACAATTATTGAAAGATCAGGGTAATATCTCTCGCGCTGAAATGCTGCAAGAAACCCTAAAAGCTCTGGGAGCAAGTGCATTGAGGGATGAACAGTAACTGTTCACCGTTGTTGGCAAGATTGGGAGCAGCCACTGTACTAAAATTCTCAATAGGCAGTTGAAATGTAGTACATCTGATTGCCAAAATCCTGTCTAGTCAACTCCTGTGAGGATTTTTCCGAATTAATTGTTAATAGGATTATCGAGGAGTTAGACGCTGAAGACTCAGGGGTTTTGATAGAAATTATCAAGAGATAATTGCTCGCCGTGTAATTGACCTTGACAAGAAATGCTATAATTTCCTAGCAAGGGGGGAAACTAATCCCTCTCAGGGTTGCCATCGCACAATTTTGTCGGTTACTGGTTCTCGTCAGCTTGTCTGTCAAATATACCAATTCTATTTTGAATCGGTGCTGTTATATCAAGATTCAACATTTCTGGCTGCAACGGAACTGGAAAATCAAATAATCTATTCCCTCAAATCTTCTTACCTTAGAGAAAAATAATGAAATTCGAGGAAATCCAAGAGATTCTTAATGGGCAACTGCTCAAGCTTGAGAATCGCTGTCTCAATGACACAGAACAATTATTATTGCGAGGACTTTGGCAGAAAAAGAACTATCAAGAAATTGCCCAAGAAAACGGTTATAGTAGCGGCTATCTTGCCAATGTAGTTGCCCCAGGACTCTATGATAGAGTCTCGCAACTGATCGGAGAACCGATCAATAAGAAAAATTTTTTATCTAGACTACAATCTCATTTTACCAACTCCACATCGCTTCAGTATTGCGGTCAGGAATATCTCCAAAATGAGCGGCCAGAATACCCCGATGCTCCTGTTCCCTATAATTCTTATTATTATCTAAAACGAACAAAACTTGAAGCAAAAATTATCGAGGAAATCGGTCAATCTGGTGCTTTAGTACGCATTAAAGCTCCTAAAAAATGGGGAAAAACCTCTTTATTATTAACAATTTTAGAGGCTTGTCAACAACAATTCGGTTATCAAATTGTTAGTTTAGATTTACAAAAAGCAGACCAAGACATCATAGCAAATTTTAACAAGTTCTTACGCTGGATCTGCCGTAATTGCGCTCGGCAGTTGAATTTAGAAGCCAAATTAGATGATTATTGGGATGAAGATATAGGAATTAAAATGAGTTGGACAATTTATTTTGAAGAGTATATTTTACGAGAAATAAAACAGCCACTGGTATTGGCTTTCGATGAAGTACATCGAGTCTTTGAACATCCGAAAGTAGCAGAAGATTTTTTACCTTTAATCAGAGCTTGTTATGAAGAATCTAAGCGATCTCCCCTGTGGCAGAAATTACGTTTAATTATTGTTCAATCCACAGAATCTTATGTTTCTCTGCGATTAGAACAGTCTCCTTTTAATGTGGGATTACCCATAGAGTTACAGGGTTTTGGTCAAGAACAAGTGGCAGAATTGGCAAAAAAATATCAATTAAATGAATTAGCAACCAACGAAATTCAACAGTTGATCGACTTAGTGGGGGGACATCCTGCCTTGATTCATTTAGCGATTTATCATCTTAGCCAAGAGCAAATCACGATGCCAGATTTAATCAAATCAGCAACTACATCAACGGGAATTTATTCCTCTCATTTACAGCTTCACTGGGTCACTTTACAAAAACAACCTGAACTTGCCGATATTTTTCAACAGATTTGTCAAGGGAATCAACCAATGATAGTCGATCCAATTATTGCTTATAAACTTAATAGTATGGGTTTAATTAAACTCAGAGAAAATCAAGCAATTGTCAGTTGTCAGTTGTATCAAAAGTACTTTATAAGTCAATATACTGGTTCAGTATAAATAAATTTTTGAACCATGGTATTAAGACAGCGATCGCTCAAGCCAATCATTATTAAATATCGTCTGATAAATCCGATTATGAACGTCCATTTTCCCGTGACGCTTTACCACTAATCCAGATAAAAATAACTCAGGTAAATAGGGAGTGTTATCAATCTGTATTGCTTCTTGATGGAGGATTTGTCGATACAAGGTTAATAACTGGGGTCGGTTTGGACTTTGAAGAAGGCGATCTTGAATAGTTTTTAAATGTTCGGGTTGATCCTGCATCTCCCAATCTTGAATAATTTTTTCTGCTACTAAGTTGGCCAACCATTGTTCTTCTTGATTAGAGGGGATTGGTTGCTCACTATCCCGCATCAGTTGACAGAGTTTTTGAGTTAAGAAAGGTTGCCCTCCCGTCCAGCTTAAGACTTGTTTGAGCATGGTCTGAAGATTACTGACTTTTTCTGTTAACCCATATAATAAAGGTTGAGCTTCGTGTTCTTTAAAACTTGCTAATTCAATAGCGTTACCAATATTAAAAGGTGTTTTCTGGGGGTCAGTAATTAAAGCTGAAGGTGTGGTAGCACCAAAAAAGGCAAAAGTTAGCTCTTGAAATTGAGGTTGAATCGCTCTCTGATTATAAAAAGAACGAATTAAAGCAAAAAAGTCAGAGACATCAAATTTTAACCCTAAAATGCTATCAATTTCATCAATAAATATAACAGTCGATTTTCCAGATTGCCGCTGATCAAAATCGTCATTAACTAGAAGAAAATTTTCTATAAATTGTCCTAATCGTTGTACAGGAGGCAGGTCTAATTGTTCACTCCACCAAGCTTTAAAAGTTTTCAATTCTTTGATTAATCCAAAACTACGGAGCAGATCAACTGCTAATCCTTTATACCATTGTTCGGGGGTAATATTGTCTGTTCCTAGCCGAGTTAAGTCAATTACTGCACATCTAATTCCCTCCTTTTGTAATTGGCTCATCATCCGTACCATTAAGCTAGATTTTCCCATTTGACGTGCATTTAAAACATAGCAAAATAGACCTTGTTTGAGAGCTTTATAAAGATTGCGATCAGCTTGTCGAACCACATAATTTGGTGCATCCATCGGTAAACTGCCCCCCACTTGATAGACAAATTTGGGAGGTTGTTCAGCACTTTTAAGCAGGTCATTTTCAAAGATAAGTTCTGCTTGAGTTGCTTTCAGTACCTCTAAAGTATTTGTGAGTTCTTTTGTCCGTTCTTCTACTCTTTGTTCTAAGGTTTGATAGAGTCTGGAGTTATCAATAGAGATAGCAGCTTGAGCTGCTAGAATATTTAATAGTTCAACTCTTTCTGAGGTAAATGCGCTAGTTGTTAAATTATTTTCTAAATAAACAATTCCTTTTAATTGACCTTGATTGAGTAAAGGAGTACAAAGAATAGATTTAGTTTTTTTAGCCACAATATAATAATCATTGGTAAATTGACCTGATGAAGTGGCATCATTTAAAACGATAGTTTCTTTTGTCCGAGCGACATAATTAATAATGCTAGTGGGTAAGATAGGAATTGAGTTATCATGGTCGATAGATTCTATGGGAATTGACTCTAGGATATTAACCGTTACCTTATCAATTGTTCCTTGAGCTTCAATGACCCAATTTCCTTGCTGTTCTAAAATCAAAAAACCTTTCTGCGCTCCTGCATTTTCAATGACAATTTTCATTAAATTTGTTAGGAGATTTTCCAGTTTAATTTCTCCAGAAATCGCTTGCGAAGCTTTGAGAATAGTGGTTAAATCCAGAACTGCTCCATCATTACCAGTAGTTGAAATGGTGGTACTCAGTCCTTTAGATTTGTTTTGATTGCTGATGCCTAATAAATATTGAGGGTATTCTTCTTCTAATTGTTTAACTTTGGCCTTTGCACCCCAACGAGTGTAACAATGATAAGCATTTCTGAGATATAGTTTAGCAATTTCTTCTCTACCTAAAGTAAAATAAAATTCAGAGGCACGTTCATAGGCTAAAGCCTCTTCATGGATAAATTCATATTTTTTTGCTCCTTGAATGGCTTTTTCATAAAATTCTTGAGCTTCCCAGTTTTGACCTAAGACTCTCGCTTTTTCTGCTTCAACTAGATCATATTTATGTTGAAAATTTGCTGGACAATGACTAGACCATATTGCCATCTTCTGCTGATTGTTATCTACTTGTTGTAGTAATTTTCTTTGATCATTTTGCTCTGTGTCATGATAATAAGCTAGAAAACTCAACGATGAATAGAAATTATGTTGTGCTTTAAATAGGGCTGCACCGCTTGTTACCGCTACATATTTTTCTGTATGTTGACTGTTTTCTAAGGAGGCAACAAAATCATTAAAAATATAATAATCAATCATTCTTCCGAAATAATAAATAAATAGTAACCATTGATTATTTTGGTCAAGATATTCTTGGAGATGTTTATCTTCTTCCTCTTGGGAAGTTCCTAGCAATAAAAAATCTTGATGGTGATTAATATCTCGTACATTTTTAGCAGTATTTGTCAAAATAACTAAGAATTTATGAGAATACTCTTGATTAAGTTTTTCCACAAAATGAATGTATTTTTCACAATCTCGTTCTACTTCTTCTAACTGGCATCCTCCTAAAAACTTGATAGCGCAATAGGCCTGTGCGAGAAACCCAACATATTCATTGTGTCCTGTATTAAGTCCTTGTTGCAAGCCATAAAGTAATTTTTCTTGAATGACTTGCTCATTTAGTGGATTTTTCCAACACCATATATAAGCATAATATAAAAAAAATATTTCGGCTTGAAATTTTTGATTATCATCTTTTTCTAATAAGTTAATTGCTAGTTTTCCAAACTTATAACCATAATCAATTTCTGCTGTCATTCCCGACATGAGCATTCCATAAAAAGCATAAATCGTAGAAGCTTGTGGAGGATTGCCGTATTTGATACAGAGATAAGTTAAAGTTAATACTAATTCCGTAAATAGAAGAAAATTAGTTGTATTTGAAGCAGAGCGAATTTGCAGTATTATTTTAATAGCTGCTAGTTTTTTATTGTCAGTCATTATCAAATTATCGGCCAAGTCTTCAATCGATTTATTTTTTAAAAGCAACTTTATGGATCTCTGGCGATTACTAATTCTTTTTTTGATTTCATTTTCTTGAAGAGAAATTTTGATACCTAGTTCTGGTAAAACATTGAGGGCAATATCTATCGCTTTTTGAGGTTGAAAAATTGTAAAGTAGTAGATGATTTGTATTTCATATACCTTGAGTTTATCAAATATGTCTCTAGCTTCTTTTAAGATAGTGTCAGATATTTTTTCAATTTGAGAAAATTTAGTATTTAAGTAAAGAGATTCTAAGGTTTCGACATAAAGTTCTAGAGTTAATTGATAATCAGTTTTCCAGCTATTTAATGTCAACAATTCCAATCCTTTTTCTAAATATCTTAAAGCCGAATCATAAGCTGTTGATGCTTTTGCCTTTTTTCCTGCTTTTAGATTTAACTTAGCCAGTTGATTTTTTTCTAACTGATCGGTAATTAATATTGCTCCCTGATTAAGTTGATTAACAGTATCAAATATTTTATCTTCTAATTGATGCTCTGCTTGATATTTTTCTAATAAAATACGTCCTATTTGCTGATGAAAACATTCTTTTTCTTCTTCAGAAATAAGAGAATAAGCTGCTTGTTGTACTCGGTCATGTAAAAATCGATAATAAATATCAGCAGAATAGTTAAAAGCATCTTGTAGCTTATTATTTGACAAATCTTCTCCATTCCATAATAGAGGAATTTTATAATTTTTGTCTAGGGGAATCACCAAGCCTTCATCTAGAGCTAACTGTAGTTCTTGAGCGGTAATAGTTTCAGATTTATTATTAATAATCCTAAGGATTTCTAAATTAAATTGATTGCCAATACAAGCTGCTAACTTGAGAACCTGTTGCGTATTTTGAGATAATTTTTTAATTTTATTCACCATTAAATCAACTACATTATCAGTAATAGATAAACTTTCAATTTGTTGTATATTCCATTGCCAATAAACTTGTTTTGTGTACTTCGCTTTCTTTAAATCTAAATTTTCCCTAATAAACAGGAATTTTCTATCGTAGAGAGAATAAAACAATTGGGTTAAGAAAAAAGGATTACCCTCGGTTTTTCTGCTGAGTAATTCCCCTAAGGGTTTAGCTAATTCTCTAGAACAATTTAGAGTATCGGCAATTAATTGATTAATCTCTCTGCTTTTTAAAGGTGAAAGAGAGAGCGTATTAATTGTTTTTTGGGCTTGATTAATTTTGCCTAAAGTGTGCATTAGTGGATGAGTTGTTTCCACTTCATTATCTCGATAAGCACCAATTAGGAGAAAATAGTTAATATCTGGCTCTAAAATTAATTGCTCAATTAAATTTAGAGAAGATAAATCTGCCCACTGTAAATCATCAATAAAAATCACTAAGGGATGTTCTGGTTGACAAAAAATCGTGAGAAAACGCTTAAAAAATAAGTTAAAGCGATTTTGACTTTCCGTTTTACCCAGTGGTTCTACAGGAGGTTGCTTACCAATAATTTTTTCGAGTTCAGGGATAACCTCAACAATAATTTGACCATTATTTCCTAAAGTTTCTAGAATCTTGTCTTTATAGGTTTCAAGATGTCTTTCTGGTTCACTTAACAACTGTTTTACTAAATCTTGAAAAGCTTGAGTAATTGCTGAATAGGGAATATATCGTTGTAGTTGGTCAAATTTGCCCTTAATAACTCGTCCTCGTTGGCGTGTAATTGGTTTGTAAATTTCATTGACTAAAGCTGTTTTACCAATCCCAGAATAACCCGAAATCAGGATCAATTCAGATGAGCCTTGATTGATTTTTTCAAAAATGTTTAGGAGTTTTTCAACTTCTAATTCTCGACCATAGAGTTTTTGCGGAATCTGAAATTTTTCTGGAAGCTCCCGACTTCCTAAAGAAAATAGCTGAATCTGTTCCCCTCTTTTGAGTTGATTGAGACAAATTTCTAAATCATTTTTAATTCCCCAAGCACTCTGATATCTTTCTTCTGGGGTTTTTGCTAATAGTTTTTTGATAATATTAGACACAGCCAAGGAAAGGTCTGGAATCAGTTCGTGTAGGGGTAAAGGGTCTTGAGCAATATGACAATGAACTAACTCCATTGGGTCTGTAGTTTCAAAAGGAAGTCTGTTGGTTAAAAGTTCATAAAAAGTGACTCCAAGGGCATAAAAATCACTACGATAGTCAAGTCCACGATTCATTCTTCCTGTTTGTTCAGGTGCAATATAAGCTAACGTTCCTTCTAATTGATGGGGAGAGATAACGCTGATAAATTCTTGAGCTAACTGGCTAGAAATACCAAAATCAATAACTTTAAGTTCTTCGGTTTTGGGGTTATAGACAATATTAGAAGGGTTAATGTCTTTGTGAATAATATTGGCTTTATGAATAACAGCTAAAGCTTCAGCAATCTTAATGGCAATTTTCAAAAATTCTTCTAGGTTGAATTGACTTTGCTCTAGTAATGATTTTAAAGATTGACCACCAAAGTCTTCTAAAACCATAACTAAACTGTTTTCATATCGCTGTAAATCATAAGCTTTAATAATATTATCAACATTAAAAGAGCGAGTGATCTGGTATTCTTGTTGATAGCGAGTGAGTTCCGATGGCGTTGGGTAATTTTCTTTGAGAATTTTAAGGATAACTGCCTGATTATTGGCATGACGAAAACCTCGATAAACTAAGGAGTTAGCACTTTCGTAGAGTTTTTCGCTGATTTGATATTTTTTTTCCATTGGCTTATCAGTTCAGTCAGAAAATCAAGCTGATCAATTTGCGTCATCTCTTGATTCTCTGACCAATTTTCATAATTAAAATTGAAGATAATTACAAACAACTCAGGGGAATATAAGGTGAAGGTGGATAAACGTGCTTCAATTGGTGATTCTTCCAGTCTTCACTATGTTCGCTAGGATAAAATGGATAGGGACCATCATGCTCTTTTGCCTTTGCCCAAGTTTCAATGTCAGATTGGCTAACATTGAATTCACTGGGTCTGGGTGGATAAGGGACTGTTATTTTACCAGCTGGAAAATCTTTCCCTGTATGAACAAGTTCTGTCATAACACCATGAAAAAGCTCCCAAGTAACATCAAGGCCGTATTCAAAGATTAGCTGATAGATACTGCCAATTGGCTCCCAAATATGGGCGAACTGTCCATTTTTATCTTTATAGAAAGCTTGCCCACACAGCAAAAGAGCCAAAGCAATAAAGTCATAATTTATATTGTCTGGTTGAATCAACCAACTATATTTATATTTTTTGGGGTGGGTTTCACTATCTCCTAATAGTTTTCTGGATAAATCGATCTCACTTATAGGCGATTCAGCTTCTTGGGGGTTATCAAGCCAATAAGTACACACTTTTTGGTGAGGAAATCTCAAAATTTTTCTAACCAAATTCACTTTTGCTTTCATTTCATCTGGTATATTTTCCGGCTCAAGCCATGTGTAAGCAATCATCTGAGATAGCTTTCGTGTTTGTAATAAGAAATAAACGGTACTCAATTCTGCTTGAGCTAAAGGATCATCCTTAGGTTGTGATGGGAAAAATTTTGGGTCAACCTTAGCTCCTGAGCTAGGAAAACTTGAGGGAGCTAAATTATATTTTGTTTGTAAAGCTTTCTTAGTTCCATAGACTAATTTAGGGGGGTCTTCATTTTCAAAAATAAGTAGCTGAAAATAGTAATCATTGTATTGATTGCCATCGATCGATTTTGGTCCTTGTCCAATCTTTATAGACAAATTTGATTGTAAATTTTGAACATAACTGCGAGTAAAGACCTGTGCCATTGGTGAATTCCTCCAGGAAGTTGGTTAATAAATTTGATTCTACTGTAAAAACTCAGACTGAGCCATAAAAACGGGTAGGATTGTCCGCAAGTATCTTCTCTACTGTTTCCTTAGCTAAATCTTTCTCAAGCTTAAGCACTTGACTAACAATATCGGGCTTATGATCCATGTGTGGATAATCTGAGCCAAAGATAATATTGTCACTGCCAATGTAGTCTATAAGCTGGGACAGATAAGGTTCAGAGGGTTCAACGGCAATAAAGCATTGACGGCGAAAATACTCTGATGGCATTAATCTTACCCGATCTTTGACCTCCCAAGGTGTAACTTGATACTCTTCGTCAAGTCTCCATAACCAATAGGGTAGCCAACCGCAGCCCGACTCTAAAAATCCGATTCTTAGCTGAGGATGACGTTCTAACACTCCCCCTTCTATTAACGCTAACAGTGCCATCATCTGCTCCATGGGGTGAGAACAAGCATGAAGGGCAAAACGGGTGTTAAATCGATCGGCGCCGGTGGTGGGTAAACGACTCCAATGTCCCTCATGAATTCCTACAGCCATGTCCAAATCCTCGCAGGCCGCCCAAAAGGGTTCATAGGCTGGATCGCTCAAAATTCTGCCTTTAACGGGATTAGGGCGCAAAAAAACCGCCTTCCAGCCCAAGTTTGCCATGCGGTGTAGCTCTTTGACCATATCTTCGGGATCATGTTGATTGACTGCAGCGACTCCTTTCAGTCTAGCGGGGTCATAGCTACAAAATTCTTCATATAACCATGTATTGTAAGCACGGACAAAAGCCCCCATCACTTCAGCAGGTAGGCTATCAATGGCAAATAACCACAGTCCGTAATTAGGATAAATAAAAGCCACATCTATGCCCATTTGTGTCATAGATTGAACATGGGACTCTGGGTTATAGCGATTGAGATAAGCATGGGGATGAGCTTGCATCATCTGCTTATTCCCTTCTGCTTGGACTTGTGGGGAGATTTTTTGACTAATCGGTTCTCCTTTGATTTTCATGTCAGCAGAAGGAGCAAATTCCCTAAATTTAGGTTCTAGGTATTGGCCCCACATTGCGGGGGGTTCAATGACATGGGAATCAGCATCAATAATTTTGTACCCGTTGAGCATAGAGGTTTTTCGGCAATTTTCTACCTAAATTATATTTGATTGGGAAAAAGCAGTCCCTTTTTTTAGGCTTTTTTTTCATCCCCTAAAACTGCATGGATTGATTGGGTTAAACTTGATACAACACTTTATTAAACTTAACGAATGGAAGCGATTGAATTTAAAATGATTCTTCATCATGGCACAGTTGTCATTCCCCCTGAATACCCCTCTAAGTGGGAAGGTAAGGCGATCCGTGTGATACTCTGAAGGGGTTTTGAGCTTGACTCAACCTTCTAAAATACATATAATGTATGTATAACATTTGAATATGATCCCAGAAAAGCAAAAACCAACTGGCAAAAGCACGGTGTTTCCTTTGCAGAAGCTGAAATGGTGTTTTTTGATCCCCTCGCTATTCATGATCTTGATCCCGGTTGTAAGCTTAGACGCATTTAAGTTTCCTACTCGTATCCCTATCTACAAGGCGTTCCAGGATATTAAAGTGCAATGTAAGTGCGTCTAAGCTTATAACAGAAGAACGTTTTATTGCCGTGGGGATGGGAAACATGGGATCACTATTAGTGGTTATTTATACTTTGCGGGGTGAAGTCATTCGCTTGATTTCCGCTCGTCGTGCTACAAAACAAGAGAGAAAAACTTATGAGAAAGGAATATGATTTTTCTAAAGGAAAACGAGGGGCGCTCATTTCCTCTCAGGGAAAAACACGCATTACCATTTATCTAGATGATGAGATTCTAGCTTATTTTCGAGAACAGGCTGAAACCGCAGGAATGGGTTATCAAACCCTAATTAATGAGGCTTTAAAACAATATATCCAATCTCCTTCTGAGCGATCGCTCACTCAGTCCGATTTACGCCGTATTCTTCGGGAAGAATTATCAGCCCTCCAATAATGTTGCTTGTGATAGTTAAAAGTTAGGCGATCGCTGTCTGTTTTCAAGGATTGCGATCGCTTTTTAATTTTTTCTTGTCAAAGTTTAGTTAAACGGTAAGAGGGGTAATTTTGTAAAGATGTGCTAAATTGGAAGCTTTTTGTAGATCACCTTGACGAAGGGCTTCTCGGACATCATCTAATTTTTGAGCATCTTCTAATGATAAATAGGGCGACCATCCTTCGGGAGTCTCAATCAGTTCTACTTCCACTTCAGCCATGTACTCTCCAATGTGGATGAGTTTAATGTGAGGCTTTTTTGTCATGGTTTTCTCCTTGTAAAATCACTTGACCAACGTGCTGGATCAGGTCTATAGGCAGTGACTAGAACAGCAGGCGATTCGGTATTCTTGGCTATACCCCAAACCACATGAACGGGTTTACCCTGACTATCTTTCTGTAAGACTAGCACACAACGCCCTTTAGGATATTCCGGGTAATCTTCGAGAATGACAGCTTCTCTAATACCTGTTATCACATCCCTTACCAGAATACCGTCATTTGCTAGTTCATCGTAGCCATGGGCTGATATTTTGACTTGCCCACGGGAAAGTAAAGCCAGAACTAATTGGAAGGTTATACTCATCATCTAATCATAGCATCTCTTTATTCAAGGAAGAAGGCGATCGCTGTCTGTTTTCAAGAATTGCGATCGCTTTTTTGCTGCCTTCTTTTCATCCCCTAAAACCGCTACAAGTCAGAGGATAAAAGGGTTTTGATGATTTTAGTCGCCCGATTAATTCATTAGTTCTACTTTCAGGGATGAGGGAGTCATACCATAAAGTCACCCTTTGAATCTAATATAAATCTAATATAAATCTAATATAAAAGTTAATATTCTACTCAAAAAAACCTATTAGAAAAGTATTAACTTTAGAGATTGCCATTACCACAAATAAAACTTATTCTGGTATCAAAGGTGATTAAACAAATCACTTTTGACCCAAAAGACAAGACATTTTGCTTAAGGCACTATGGCTAATCTAAAAAATTCAGAAATGGATTTTTGAGAGTGTTTTATGGGTATAGAAAGCAATAAACTCTCAAAGGAGATTACCTATTATGGCAAGTGACATTACCCCTGCTCAAAAAGCTTTTGTAAAAGCCATTGAAAGTAAAGTGAACGAGCAACTGGGAAGCCAACTCGATGGCAAATTCCAAATGGTTAGCTATCCATCAGGTTTTAACTACGGCATAACTTATGGCAGTAATGCCTATTATAATGAAGCGACTCTAAAAGATATTGATACCCTACTGGGAACTTCTAGTAGTGGCGGGTTAGAGTTAACTGGTGGTGGATTTTCTGGTTATTATCTAAGACTTTTGCAAGCTGTTACCTTTTCTTTTTCATCCGCCGATCAAAAAACCATGAATGATCAGGATACAGCCACACAAGCGCAAATTGCTTCCATATTAACTGAATTTGAAAATGCGGGAGGTACTTACTCAGATCCGCTTCCTAAACTTGGGGGAAAACTGCAAGATGTTTTTAATCAACTTACTGCGGAATACAAAAGCTTAGACAACATTCCTGATGCCCTCAACTCACTGAGAAATGCTATTGCCACCTATAAAGCTCAAGCCGCAGATAGTTACGCACTTCATAATAAATGGTATCGAGCTAATGAATATTTGAGTGCTGCTGTAACAAATGCGAAGAATCCGACTAAGGCAAACGGAGGGATGCAGACTGGCGATCAGTCCTATTATGTCGGTTATACACCTAAAAAGTTGCCGACTGATAATCAATTACTAAATTGGCTAAACCAAGAATCAAATAAAGTAACAGTATCCATCTCTGTTTCCCATTTTGACTCACAAGCAACCCAATTTAGCATTGAAGGAGGTGCAGGAGGAACAATTCCTATTCTTGACTTTTTGAGTGTTTCTGTTGGTGGCTCGGCATCCTATGACTTATCCAAATACACATATTCATCGTCTTCAATGACCATGAATATCAGCTATCCTGGACTAGCAAAATTCCCATCCATGCCTTCTATCATCTCAAACGACAACACTTCTGGTTGGTATGCTATCGATATCCTTCAGGAAGTTGTTAAAAATACGGGTAAAGATGTTACGGGTTATAAACTTCAAGGAAGCGAGTATAATATCGCCGATACTTTTGGATCAGGAAAAATATTTTCACGTCTAAAAACCTTCGTTATTTCTCAACAGCCTACGATTTCCATGACCTTTAAAGGAGCTGACACCAGTAAGATCGTACAGGACTTCCAACAAAATGCTTCGTTAAGCGTTAAGTTGTTTGGACTATTCACGATTGGTCATGTGTCAGAAAGCTACAAAGTTGAGAAAGTTGAGACAAATTATCAAACTGGAGAAGTGACCCTTACTTGGGGACCACCAGCTGTCGGTGGTACTATCCCCTTAAACCAGCAGGTTGCTTATGTACTCGGTGGTGTTGCTTCTTATCCACCTAACAATATCTAATTAGATATTCCATCTAGCGTAATAGGATCTTAGCTAATCAGATCCTATTACCTTGTTACTTTAACTTCAGTTCGAGATCATAACAATTTTTTTTAGGATAAACTTAGTATGACAAACCTATCAAAAAACACTACACAACAAGCGTTTGTAAAAGCAATCCAAGCTGAAGTATCACAAGTTTTAGGAATTCAATTAGATGGACAGTTCTCAGTTATCGTACATCCTCAAGGGTATCCTTATTTTATCGTTTATGGAGAAAACAGTTACTACAATGAAGCAACGCTCAATCTTGTAGATCAGACTATTTGTATCAATGATAATGGTTTTGGGACATTCTCAAACACCCGTTTGAGTCAGTTATATAATGATATTCTAAACAATATTGAGTTTAAATTATCAGATGAAGATCAAGACCTCCTGAAAAAACGAGAGCAGTGCTATGAACAAGTATCACAAAGAGTTGTCTCTATTTATGAACGTGATGTCGAAATAATAACAGAAAAAAAAATTAGTAAAAGTAAGTGTTATCCTGCGACAAAGATTGGCTATGTTCAATATATTATCAATACAAAATATGATGGATGTACCCAAAAACTTCCCTCCACACTTGCTATTTTACAAAGTGAATATCAAATATTTATAAACGTTTCTATAACTCTAAATCAGTTTACTCAACAACTCGATTTTGCTCAACGTCAATTAGCCGCAGCTAAAGAAAATACTATGTTTCCCTTAGAAACTAATGGTGGTTTGCAAACTGGCAAGGATCACTATATGATTGCTTACACAGGTTTTCCTGTTGTGAATCAAATATTAGATAATCTCAAGAATGCTGAAAACACTTTGAAAATTACTTGGGAAATTCAAAATCTATTCTCTCCTCAACCTACCTTTAGTATAGGAGATGAAAATTCATTGCCAGCAACTGAGGACACTATCATGATAGGTTTTGATGAAAAAGATAATAAAAGCTTAAAAACTTTGGGTATTTCTGCTTCAAAAATTAAAGTCGAGATAATATATACTGGCTTGACAATAATATCAGCAAAACCTTTATTGCTTTCAACTGATCTGAAAACAGGCTGGTACTCTGACACAATTCTTTCTAACATTATAATTGAGAAAAACACAACAGGTTTTCACTTATTCAGTGATAGATATCAAGCCCAAAATTTATTTGGTTTTGGTAAAAAGTTTGCTTTTGTAAAAACCTTTTTAATCAGTGAAGAGCCAACTATTCAACTAACTTTTTATGGTAATGATTTATCAAAAATTGAATCAAATTTCAAACAAGCGAAGTCATTTAAAATTAATTTTGCAGATATTTTGACCGCAGACGCATTAAATATTAAGAGTATTAATCACGATACAAATAAACCATTAACTATAACATTAACTTCTCCACACAGTTCATCAGGAACAATTCCTGCTCAAAATAAGATAGCTCATATAATCGGTGGTGTCATCAGCTATCCACCCGATCAAGTTTCTCTTACTCTCAAGAATTATATCCAAAAAATTAAATTTAGTGATCAATTCTATTTAAGAAATCAAAATGGTCAATATATTGTAGGTGCAGATAAATCTTTGGGATTAAATGGATCACAATATTATCCCAGATTGGGAAACACAGGTAAAATTGCCTTAGAATTTAGAGGTGGAATAGGTAATGTTGAGAATGGAATGATTGTTCAAATCAAAACTACTGAGGAATTTGTCGGTAAATATAACGTCTTGGGTGCTTGGACAACCCCAAGCTGTTATTACTACTCTACTGAAACAAACTATCAACAACAAAATTGGCAAATTTTTAAAAATAATCCTAATGATAAACTCATCCAAGATGGGGATCAAGTTTATTTTAAGAATATATACTATAAAGACCAGAATCTTGTTAGTAATGGTCTTTATTTAACCACTAAAAAAGATGTTGATGAATTTTGGATTATTGAAAAGGTTGAGGATCAAGATAGCTAAATTGCGATCGCTTCTTCTTCTCGATTGGGTTGAAACAACGAAAATCAACACTAATAAAGGTGTGTTACTGCGGTGACACACCTTTTACTATCAGCGGCGATCGCTTATATATCTCTCTATTGGTCAAACTTTGGCAAGACGCGATCGCACAGGAAAAATTGTTATTCCGCCATCAGGATATGCTAAATGCGGGATATTTCAGTTGGCAAAGTGGCAATGATTTGGAACTAGCATTTGAATGGGATAAACAGAAAGCAAAAATAAATCAAAGAAAACGTAACATTTCTTTTGAAGAAGCATCCACCGTATTTGATGATCCCTTAGCTGTAAATTTCGATGATCCTGACCATTCTACAGGAGAGAATCGCTATCTTATAATAGGTTTATCAGATCAAAGTAAATTTCTATTTGTTTCTTATACGGATCGTGATCATAAAATTCGTTTAATAGACATCTCCAAAAATTATAACCCAGTCACAGCTTGCTTTTGGTTTATGTACTAACTAAACAGTTCGATAGCTGTAATGTGTATCTATCGTTGCTAATTCAATTTTACTGAAAAAATATGAGGCAATTAAAATAATTTTTATTCGGGTAGATTCCTTAACTAGAAAGACTTTTAGTTTTGAGATTATATTATGAAGAGGTCTAATTAGTGCAAGATTAGTTACACCCAAAGAAAGGAGATATTATGAACGAGAAAATCCAAGATGAATTAGAAGATGACTTGCGAGAAGAATATGATTTAAGTCAACTTAAAAATCCTGTTCGCGGAAAATATTACCAACAGTATCGGGAAAGTCATAGCGTTACTATTCATCATGAAGATGGAACAAAAACGGTTGAACATTTTCCAGCGCAAAATGATGTAATTATTCTTGATCCTGATGTTAAAAAGTATTTTCCTAATTCGGAATCCGTTAATGCGACCTTAAGAAGTTTAATTAAATTAATTCCTCAATAATAGTGCGATGCCTACGGCACTGCATAGCAGCACGCCCCTTCTTCTCGATTAGTTTGAAACAACGAAACCCAAGACTATTTAAGGTGTGTTACTGCGGTGATGCAGCTTTTACCTATCAGTTATAATGGAAAGGTTTGAAGCCTAGACTTTCATCAAATGATGCTCATCTCTCTGAAAAATCCTGGTATCGTATCGTACATAGTGTAATGTCGTTGTCACTACATTATGTTAAAATAATTAAGTTTGGAATTACACACCCATCTTATGAGTAGTAAAACAAAAAGTAAGACTCCGCGTAATACCCTAAATTTGCGAATTAAGCCAGAAGAACGCAATTTGATCGATATGGCAGCCAAAGTGCAAGGTAAGAATAGAACTGATTTTATTTTGGAAGCCGCGCGGAATGCTGCGGAGGAAACTTTGCTCGAACGTACTATTTTTTGGGCTAGTCCAGAGGCTTATGCAGAATTTATCGCACTTCTAGATGCACCACCTCAACCTAATGAACGTTTACGCAAAACCATGCAGACGCTCGCACCTTGGGAGAAGGAATGAATTTGACACCACCTGAACCTCTGGCTAGTTATCACTCAATCACTGATTTTTCCTGCGGAATTACTTCTCTTGATGATTGGTTGAAGCGTCGAGCTTATGCTAATCAAGCCAGTGGTGCAACTAGAACTTTTGTTACCTGCGTTGACAATAGGGTAGTTGGGTATTACGCCTTTGCTTCTGGGGCGATTAGTATACAATCAGCTAATGGTAAATTTCGGCGGAATATGCCTAACCCAATTCCAGTGGTAATTTTGGCACGATTGGCAGTAGATACTTCTTACCAAGGTCAAGGTTTAGGATGCGGTTTATTTCGTGATGGTGCGCTACGGGTTGTTAAAGCGGCTGATACCATTGGTATTCGGGGAATTATTGTTCATGCTATTTCAGAAGAAGCTAAGAATTTTTATTTGGCTTTAGGTTTTGATGTGTCTCCTCTTGAACCGATGACGTTGATGATTACTCTTAATGATTTACGCGCTTGTATTGCTTAGTGCGCTACAGGGGCAACACGGGGTCAACCAGAGGGGGTTTGCCCCTACAGGTACGTTTAAGTCCAGAATAACTTTGCTTATGGCCTCATGAACAAGATGTTTGCCCTGATACACTTTACTTAGATTCAGTGCGATCACCAGTTATCTTTAATTAAGTTTCTCCCTTACTTAAATTATTACAAAACAATTGAATTTCATTGATTATGGTTTGATAAGAATTAACAATTTGATGGGCGATGATTAAAACCTTTTCCTCATCTAATTGGCAAGAATAAGCACTTCTCACCAGATGACGAAACCGCCTTAATTCATCCAAAATGAGCCTTGTTTCTTCTGTAATAACTGCTTTTCTCACCCTAGGTATATCAACAGACATTTGCTCTAATAAATCTCGATGCCATTTATCCCCCGTTGGGAATCTTTGAGCAATTTTTTTAGCAATCGCTTCAAATATACGCTCAATTCCAGTATAAACTCCATGCAAATTAAGCGCAATAGAATTAATTAATGCGTTTTGATACATGACATTCGATTGATGAGATAATTCTCTTAAAAATATCTCTAACTGTTGTAGGGCTTGAAAAATTTTATTGAGTTCTTGATTAATTCTATCTTGAATTGATAAATTAGTCATAATTCGACCCCCTGAGCAATTGCCTCTAAAATATAAGGATGAGCCTTTTGAACTTCTACTAAATCCACCTCAAAATCCTGTCGATTATCTAACTCTGCTATCGCTTTAAAATAATCTTTCTCTGGTAAATCCCAAACCGCTAAATCAAGATCAGAATGGGGAGTTATTTCTTCATAATTTAACAATGAACCAAATAAAACAACTTTCGTGACTCCATACTTCTCTTTAAGGAGACTAGCACATTTTTGAGCAATTTTTAACCCTGCTTGTTGCCGTTGTTTCATCTCTAATAGAAATTGTTCACGGTTTGCTCTCGCTGCTAAAACTTCAGCAATAATCTCTTGTTTTCGTTCTTCAGTTAACTGTGTCATTATGATTACCCCTAAATCATTGAATATCAATAGTTTCTATAATAGCAATTTTTGTCATAAGCGATCGCCGCTCTTGTCGGTTGGGTTGAGGCAACGAAACCCAACAATATTTTATTTAAGGTGTGTTACTTCGGTGACATACCTTTTATCTATCAGTCATCAGGAGAGCTTATTTATTTTAGTTCTTCGGTTTGTCTTATGCAATGGACGGGGTTATAAGGAATGAAACCTTTATAGAGACAGACATTGCCGCAATTTTTGTCAATTGTTTGCGATCTGGAGCGAACTAATCAATTAAATCTCTTGCCAGATAAGGATTGAGTCGATTTATGCCCCCATCATATCGAACCATACCAAGTCCCGAAGAGCCTTTATTTTCTGCTTAGATCAGTTAAAATTGAGGAATGATCGGCCTAGAAATTGGGTTTATCTTCGTACTTAACCTTAACATGAGAGGGAATCAAAGATGCTGGCAATATCGATGTTCTATGGAATCATCGTTTATAGGTATTTTATAGATAACAAACAACACCATATACGGCACATTAACGCTAGGTATCAAGAGGATGAAGTAATTGTCTCAATCCCTGATGGTGAAGTCCTTGAAGGTTCGAGTTAAACTAAAATGATCATCATCTTGCTTGTTAACTAACGAACAATTGACAAACTGATGATCCTGTTATACTAAATTAGGTATAAACCTTAATCATTAACCCCAACATGGGAGATAAACCCATTTACTGGATTGGGACGTCAAGGGAAGATATTAGAGATTTTCCTGAAGACGCAAAGCGTAAAGCAGGTTTTCAACTGAGAGCTATTCAACAAGGAGAGAAACCCAATGATTTTAAACCCATTCCCATTATTGGTCAAGGAACAGAAGAAATTAGAATTTGGACAGGAGAAACCTACAGAATCTTTTATGTGGCAAGGTTTAAAGAAGCGATTTATTTCCTTCATGCTTTCGGTAAAAAAACACAGAAAACCTCGAAAAAAGAAATTGAATTGGGACAAAAACTTTATCAACAAATGATTAAATTTAGACAACAATTACAGGAGGGATAACCATGACACAATCTAACCCTATTGAGATCACTTTTGGTAGCGATAACATCTTTGAAGATTTAGGATTTAACAGTGAAGAAGCAACTAACTTAAAAATTAGAGCCGATTTGATGTTAACCTTGCGGTCTTTTATCCAAGAAAAAAGATGGACACAGCAAGAAGCCGCCACTTTTTTCGAGGAAACACAACCGAAAATTAGTGATTTGATGAATGGAGAAATTAGCCGTTTTACTGTTGATAAATTACTCAGTCTTTTAGATAAAACGGGAATGAAAGTTAAACTCGAAATCTTCACCAAGTAAGTAACTTAAAATCATCAATAATTGACCATGAACAAGGGTTACATCCACATGGGAAAAGGATTTAATTCATCTTCGGTTAAAGCTTCTTTTAACCATCCCATGCTAACAGGAACATCATACAATCTTCCTGTCCCTAAACGCTTCCACATATGACGCATTCCGGGGATAATGACTTTAGCAACTCTTAAACCAATATCAGCACGAGTTTGGTCTAAGACTAACATTTCCATCCCCTTTGACTCAACAATTCGCTGACACAATTTAACATCCTCTAATAAATCATCACTGGCTAATTGTAAATAATCATAAATTTTTTTGGGTATTATTTTACTATCGGGAACTAAATAAGATTGATTGCTTAACCTTGCCGTTTGCCACCATTTAACCGCCAAAGGATCAGCAGAGGGAGGATAAATCGTTGTCCCATCTTCCTTAAAGGATAGCACATTCGGTAAGATTTGATTAACCTCTGTTAACGCTCGACTAATGGCAATTTTCGGGTCAAAATGCGCCCCATACCCTAACAAAATGTCCTCCACTTCCCGCTCCTTTCTCGGACTAATAGCGGCAAAACAAGGGATATTCAAATCACTGGTAATATCTAACACCCATAGCTCCCGATTTAACCACTCATAATATTGCTTTAATTGCTCAAAATATGGCTCATTAAAGCTCTCTAAATTAACGGAAGGTTTAACTAATTGATTATACCACCATAAAGCCACACAATCTCGTTCCACTAACTCCATAAATCCTTGTAAAATCGCTTCCTCTATCGTATTTCCTGCGGCGCAGCCATTAGAATCAGCCCAACAATCTAAGGGTTCAGATTGAGGATAACCATAATAACAATATCCTGTCGGTAAATACTTAAAATCTTGAGCAGTTAAAGACCATACAGGAGTCCAATCAATGATTTTAGTTTCATCAAAAGGTTCAGGTACTTTTTGAAACCATCCTTGATTCTTCGCATTCCATTCTTCTCGATGTTGATATTGTTTTTCACTAAAATTCATACATTTGTTAGGATGAATAGCTTTATCTCCTAACTCTTGATAATTCGCTTTTTCTCTGATTTCATTCCCTTGAAAAACTCCCGAATACCGCTCAATAGCTTCACAAAATCCACTTGCTTTTGCTTGACTATCTGTACGGCCTTTTCCCGCACTTCTACCTCCAATATTTTGTCGTAAACTGTCTAAATCATCAAAGACACTGCGAAAATGATGTTTCGCTACATAAGTATGAACTAAAGCATTCCCTTGTATCTTATTTAATTCTCGCACAATTCCGGTAATAGGATCGATATGATGTTGATAGGTTCTTAAGGTTTCTTCAGGAGAACAAAAACGATGTCCCCCATCATTGGTAAAAGCCTTTTTCCGATGTCCCAAAACCACAGGTAAAGGTGTTTTATTCTGAGAATATCCACAACTAGGACAGTTCGGACGTTTAACTAAAATATGCTCTTGAAATTGTAAATTTAAAGTATCATAAGTCATCAGCATTCCTTCTAAACGTTGATTTTTACCTTGAATAATCCACTTAAAAACCTCCATAGCCGTCAGATTTAAAACCGTCTGTATTGTCGCTGAAGAAAACCCTAAAGGAGAAATTAAAGAAATCTTATTGTCTCTCTGTCTGATGATAAATTCCTCCACGGGACGATTATCTCGCAATCGTTGAGCCAAACAATGCCAACAACCAGTTTTATCCGTATCAAATAAGGGACCAATCCATGCTAGATTTCCCAGGGGATTAACTAATAACCAAGGCTTGTGCGAGGCTAAAGCTTGTTGATTAATACTATCTAAATCGGGATGGAGATAATTATCGGTTAAAATAATGGTTAAATCTCCTTCATCTGCGACTTGAACTTGCAAGGAATTTAAAATATTGATCAAATCTTGCTGGGGAATTGAGACTAGGCTTTTAACCGTAACTTTAAGAGATTGTAATCGTTCAAAAGCTTGGGATTGAGAAACCTGAAGATGATGGCATAAAATTGCTAAATTAGACGGCAGTAATTCTTTTTTTTCTAACAAAAAACCTCGTTTATATAACTGAAAAATTGCTTTTTGAATTGCCAGACTATAATTAATAATAACTGCAAACGAATTAGGATTATTGGGATTAATTTCTTGATTTTGTAAAGATTCTAGCTGAAGAATATCAATAATTTCGTCAAGATTACGTTGACCATCGATTAATCTTACTAAACGATAATAAAGCGGCTCTTCAAAACAGATTGATTCTCGCTCAGATAGAAAAAATACCGTATTTGGTTCTAGGGTTTCAATTGAGTAGGCTGGATTCCAATCAAGCTGGTTGAACATAATTTTTACTCTCTTTTTAAGGGATAGTTAAGGTTAATTATAGCGTTTCTGATTCACAAGAGGTACATTCCCGATCCTGAACAGCTTAATCAGCAAAGATTTAAGTGTGCCGCACAGATGCGAGAAATGCTATATATACCTATAATATAAGGTTGATAGCAGTTATCTTAATGGTGAGCTGCGAAGTTTTCGTTTTCGGGAACGGGGAGGGAGCAGGCCATTTATGCCAAAATATAAAAGTGATCGCTAAAATTGATTAAATTTATTTAATATGATAGCCAATCCGCTTTTAATACCATCATTAACTACCAAGTTATGGATTGTTTCTCTCTTCTCCCAGTTCCCCGCTCCGGCACTCCTCACTCTCCTCCACCTTTTAAACAGGATTTGCTATTAGACCCCTAATTTCTTCCCTGCCTAAAATTTCTCAATTTTTCGGAATAAATTTGAGTACCAAAATCAGGGTAAATAATCCAAATATAAACTTAATAAAGTTTTAATAGACATTTAAGCCCTAATAGATCAATCTTACTTTTTTTAAAGCCGATATGCTGCCTCGATAATCCTTTTAAGACTTGAAAACTGGCTATTCTGTCAGGGCTTACCCGTGAGAGGGGTCAATTTTCAAGGATAATTTGTAACAGAGTGTTGAAAATTCCTTTAATCTTAGTTATGAGCGATCGCCCACCAGAACTAACCCTAGCCGACCAGGCCCCTGCCAACTACGAATGTCGCTCCTGCGGCTACGTTTACGACCCCAGCAAAGGAGATAGTAAAACCAACACTCCCGCTGGAACCCCCTTCGAGGAATTGCCAGAAACGTGGCGCTGTCCCGTGTGTGGTGTGCGTCGTTCCCAATTTATCAACATCGGAGCTAAAGATGCTCCTTCGGGATTCCAAGAAAATCTTAGCTATGGTTTTGGAGTCAACCGTCTCACTCCCGCACAAAAAAATATTTTGATTTTCGGGGCTTTAGCGCTAGGATTTGTTTTCTTTATTAGTTTATATGGTTTAAACTAACTCAAGCACTCATTATCTTTAATCCAACGGCTCTTATGAGCCTGTAAACCATGGGCTACAAACCCTAATCCGTCCCGATTTCTTGACCAATACCTCTGAACCATTGATGAGAAAACTGAAACAATTCGTAATAGTTCTAGCTGTAGCCTTTTTCTGCTTTAGCTGTAGTAATGTGCCATCCCTGAGCAATAGTCCTTGGCAAATTCTCACCCTCGACACCGACTCGACTTTTGCCGATATCGCCTTTACCAGCGACCTGCAGCACGGTTGGTTAGTGGGAACCAAATCTACCCTCTTTGAAACCAGCGATGGGGGGGACAGTTGGCAGCAAAAAGTCCTCAACCTTGGTGACGAAAAAGTTAGCTTTAGCGCCGTCAGTTTCCACAACCAAGAGGGTTGGATTGTCGGTAAACCCTCGATTCTTCTCCATAGCGAAGACGGGGGCAGCAGCTGGTCCCGTATCCCCTTAAGTGAAAAATTACCCGGTTCCCCCTACGGAATTATCGCCCTTAACGACAAAACCGCCGAAATGGTCACGGATTTAGGCGCTATCTACCGCACCAAAGACGGGGGCAAAACTTGGCAAGCTTTAGTGGAAGGTGCTGTGGGTGTGGCCCGGACAATTGTTCGTTCCCATGATGGTAAATACGTGGCCGTTTCCGCACGCGGGAACTTTTATTCCACCTGGGAACCGGGGTCAACAGAATGGCAACCCCACAATCGTCTTTCCTCCCGCCGCTTACAAAAAGTCGGTTATGGTGAAAATGGGGAACTGTGGGCCCTGGCCCGGGGTGGTCAACTACAATTTACTAGCCCCAATGATCTCGATACGTGGGAAGATAAGGTATTCCCCGAGTTTTCCACCAGTTGGGGACTTTTAGACCTCAACTACCGCACCCCCGAAGAAATTTGGGTCGCTGGTGGTAGCGGCAATCTCTTGGTCAGTGATGACGGCGGCCAATCTTGGCAAAAAGATCGCGCGGTGGAAAGTGTCCCCTCCAATCTCTATCGAATTGTTTTTATCAATTCCGACAAAGGTTTTGTCTTGGGACAAGATGGGGTTTTACTGAAATATAATCCCCCCAGCGAACCGGCCTAAAACTTGTCTCAGGGTCAACAAAGTCTCTATTATAGAGATTGAATTTTTCAAGTCCTATCATTCCGAGGAGAACCGTCCATGTCAGGTAGTACCGGCGAACGTCCTTTTGGCGATATCGTTACCAGTATTCGTTACTGGATTATCCATAGCATCACCATCCCCATGCTGTTTATCGCAGGTTGGTTATTCGTGAGTACCGGTTTAGCTTACGATGTTTTTGGCACTCCCCGTCCCGATGAGTATTACACTCAAGAGCGTCAAGAATTACCGATCATTAATGATCGCTTTGAGGCCAAAAATCAAATCGAGCAGTTTAATCAGTAGTTTACTTTAATTAAGGATAAAAACAATGGCTAGTGGTAATCCCAATCAACCCATTTCTTACCCCATTTTCACCGTTCGCTGGTTGGCAGTTCATACCTTAGCGGTCCCCACTGTCTTCTTTATCGGTGCGATTGCGGCAATGCAGTTTATTCAACGCTAGGAGAACAATTATGGAAAGAACACCTAATCCGAATCGGCAAGCCGTCGAGTTAAATCGTACTTCTCTTTATCTAGGTTTACTCCTAGTTGCTGTCTTGGGAATTTTATTTTCCAGCTATTTCTTTAACTAATTAGTCCCGATTTATTGTCATCGCAATTAGGAGGTGTTATTCATGTTCGCAGAAGGTCGTATTCCTTTGTGGTTAGTCGCCACCATCGCCGGTCTAGGCGTTATCGCCGTGGTTGGTCTTTTCTTCTACGGAGCTTACGCCGGTTTAGGTTCCTCTATGTAATTCCATTGCAGGTAATTTCCCCCGGCAAAAGACCGCTAGTTATAGAAATAACTAGCGGTTTTTTCAGTAGGGTTTGCTGAAAAATTTTTTCGTGGGGGCAGGGGGGTAGAGTTTTACCCCACATTCCAGAATAAAAAACAAGGACAAAGAAAATAAGAAAAACGGCTCTTCTGGTTTTTGTGTGGAAGAAAGAAGAATAGGGATAATTTGGGCGCACGCAGTTCGATAAACTCACTGACCACGGTGCTCCCCTACCATTGACGCAATCATAAAGGTTACTATACCAGTGTCGGTGATGAGGGCGGTTTTGCCCCTAGTTTAAAGGCTAACGTGGAGGCGGTAGAGTTAATTTTGGCTGGGATTGAAAAAGCCGGTTACAAACCGGGAGAAGATTTTGCCATCGCTCTGGATTCTGCCACTAGCGAACTTTGGCGTGATGGCGGTTACTACGAATTTTTCAAATCCGATCAAAGTCGGAAATCTTGCGAGGAAATGATCGATATGTGGGAAAGTTGGCTGAATCAATACCCAATCGTTTCCCTCGAAGATGGTTTAGGTGAAAAAGATTGGCAGGGTTGGCAAGAATTGACCAAACGATTAGGCGATCGCATTCAACTGGTAGGAAACGATATTTTCTGTACCAATCCGAAAATTATTCAGGAAGTGATCGATCGACGTGTTGCCAATGCCTCTTTAATTAAAGTCAATCAGATCGGCAGCGTCACGGAAACCCTAGAAGCGATTAAAATCGCTCGTTCTGGCGGTTATAGTGTCTATATTAGCCATCGTTCTGGGGAAACTCCCGATGATTTGATCGCAGATTTCTCCGTTGCAACCTCGGCAGCTCAATTAAAAACTGGCGCTCCCTGTGGTGGTGAACGTCTGGCCAAATATAATCAGTTACTCCGCATCGAGGAAGAATTAGGTGCAGCCGCTCGTTATGCCGGTTGGCAGAATTTCCGCCAATAATCAGGGTTGAAGGGATAGTGAAGAGCCATAAAAGCCGCTTTCTCGATCCCTCCTTGATAGCAAATCGGTTATTTGGGTTTACTTTTTAGCCTCTCAGGGTAAGTCAAAAAATTTTACCCAACCTCTACACCCCATCCCCTCTCTACTTTTCAGGCTCTCTGTCCCCCCGTGAGGGCAAATGCAAAGCGGGATCCTGCGCTGTCCAACCGACGGGAGTATCTAAGCGCACCTCAAAATGAAGATGGGGGGGAATAATATCCGGTTGTCCGGTGGTGCCAACCGCACCGATAACGTCTCCTGCTCGTACCCGTTGGTCAATTCTCACTGTAACCCTGCTTAAATGGGCATAACGGGTCTGCCGGCGACCTAAATGATTAATTACTACCAAATTACCATAGGCCCCTTCCTGACCCACATAAATCACTAGACCATCTTCGGCGGCTAGAACGGGTGTACCTATTGGTGCAAGAAGATCAATACCACTATGAAAGAGATTTTTCTGTTCCGTGGGGCTTTTCTGCCAACCGTAGGCTAATCCGACAGTGCTGGCCAAGGGTAAGGGATAAGAACTTAATCCAGTATAATCCGATCGCTTGCCGGCGGCGGACCAATTGGTGCCGGGGATAAAAACTATTGTCGGCCGGCGACCACAACCGTTAAGCTCAAAGAGTATATCGGCACGAATACCATAGGCCGCTTCTAAATCTCGCCAAGTGGAACCCTTGGGTGCTTCGATGCGAATGCCGTTTATGGGGGGAATGAAGATTTCTTTACCCACGGGGGCCAGACCATTTTTGAGAATAGTCGGATTGAGTTTAATTATCGTTGCGGGGATGAGAGCGTATTTTTCGGCGATGGAGGCGATCGTTTCTCCCGCTTGGATTTTATGGCGTTGTAACCTTGATAAAATCGGCAGGGGACAAACATTATCAGACCCTTGGGCAAAAATTAATTTTTGATTTAAGCCCAAAAAACCTAGACAAAAAAACAAAATTGTGCTAGTCAAACTTAGCCAACTTTTCTCACTTCTGATTCTCCGACCCATGACCATAAAAAAAGCGATCTCTATAATTACAAAACCCGGAGAATACTAGGAATACTGTCAATAGCTTCTAAAGACTCTATTGCCGCTAAAGCGTTGCGGAAATTGCCCTCGCGTACATCGTGGGTGACAACGACAATTTCGGCTAAATCACCCCTAATACCAATTTGTACCACGGATTCTAGACTAACCCCATGGTCGCCGAAAGCCATACCTAAATGACCGATTACCCCCGGCACATCGCGACAGAGAAAACGAGCATAAAAACGGGTCGATAAATCCTCCATGGGGGCGATTTGACAATAATGCTGGTGAACACAGCTTAAAAGCGGGTCAAGTTCCTTGGTTTTGCCACTACTTTTTAAAATTCCGACGATATTCATCACATCCGATACTACTGCACTGGCCGTCGGTCCGCCACCGGCACCCGGTCCATAAAACATCACTTGTCCCAAGGGTTCCCCCTCGACCAGAATAGCGTTATAGACTCCGTTAGCATTAGCGAGGGGATGGGTTTTCGGTACTAGGGTTGGATGAACCCGCAGCTCTAGGGTATCGGAATCCTCCTTAACCGTATCTTTTGCGATCGCTAATAATTTAATCACAAATCCCAGTCTATCAGCGTAGGCGATATCGACGGCGCTAACTTGCCGGATACCTTCACAGTAAACATCTTCCCTTTTTACCCGACCTCCAAAACCCAGAGAGGCTAAAATAGCGATTTTATCGGCTGCATCGAATCCATCCACGTCCGCAGTGGGATCAGCTTCTGCATAGCCTAATTCCTGAGCTTTGGCCAGAACTTCGCTAAAATCTGCCCCTTTTTGGCTCATTTCCGTGAGAATATAGTTAGTTGTGCCGTTGACAATTCCCATGATGCTGCTGATGCGATTAGCGCCGAGGGATTGTTTTAAGGGTTTAATGACGGGAATTCCACCACCCACGGCCGCTTCTAGGAGGACATAAACCCCCTTTTCGTTGGCCTTGGCGTAGATTTCATCGCCAAAACGGGCAATAACCGCCTTATTTGCCGTAACAACGTGCTTTCCCGATGCGATTGCTTGGAGAATTAAAGAGCGTGCCGGTTCCAAACCCCCCAATAATTCGACAATAATATCAATTTCGGGGTCAGTAACGATCGATTCTAGGTCAGTGGTCAACAGTTGGGGAGAAAGCTCGATTTCTCTCGGTTTATCTAGGGATCTAACTCCCACTCGTCCAATGGTAATCTCTTTGAGTACGGGATGACGACCAAAAGGATCGAGGAGGATTTTCGCTGTTCCCGTCCCCACAACCCCGAAACCGAGTAAACCAATCTTAAAGGTCACGCTTTTATCTCCTGCTAGTCCGACGCAAAAAATACTAATGGCCAAGCCGTCGCCATTGTCGATTCTATCATTACAAGGTCTTTGTCTGTGGGGTTTTCTTTTGCTTCCCTGACACCACTAACACAACTCAAATGGTGGGAGTTAGCCAATTTTCAGCCCGCGAATCGCATAATCTAATAATTCGATAGGATGAATAACGGGTGTATCTTTTCCCTGTAATTGTAGATGTTTTTTAATTTGTAGGGAACAACCCGGATTAGGAGAAGCAATCACCGCGGCCCCAGTATTTAATAAATTGCGTACTTTCTGCTGACCTAATTCATCGGCAGTGTCTGGCTGTAGCATATTATAAACTCCGGCACTACCACAACACAGGGCTGCATCGATAGGTTCTTTTAAGTTAATGTTGGGGATTTTTTGCAATAATTGTCGTGGCTGCACCGAGATTTTTTGTCCGTGTAAAAGATGACAGGCATCTTGATAAACTAGGGTTAATTCTGTCTCGGTAATCGGCGATAAATCAGCAGTTAATCCCACTGCTGCCAAAAATTCTTGAGCATCGCGTACTTTAGCCACAAACTCCTTAGCCTTATCTTTGTATTCAGGATCATCGGCTAAAATATGATGATATTCCTTGAGAGTATGACCACAACCCGCCGCATTGATAATAATATAATCAACCTCGGTTGCTGCGAAACTATCGATCATTTGTCTGGCTAAACTTTGCGCTTGTTTTTCCTGTCCTTGATGTGCGGGTAAAGCGGCACAACAACCCTGGGTTTTTGGGATAACCACTTCACAACCATTGGCAGTTAAAACCCGCACTGTCGCTTCATTTACCGGCGAGAAAAAGAGTCTCTGCACACAACCTAAAACCACCCCTACCCGATAGCGTTTTTCCGTTTGGGAAGGAATAACATCGGCATAGTTTTTAAACAGAGAATTTAGAGTAATTTTGGGTAAAATTGATTCCATGGCCGCTAGACGGGGAAAGAGCATTTTTAAGATACCCGATTTCCTGACTAAGGTTTGTAATCCCAGGGTTTGATATAACCAGAGGAAGGGTAAAAATAATTTGAGACGGACGGGATAGGGAAAGAGATTAAAAATGAGAAAACGAATAATTTTATCTTTAAAACTGCGGGGTTGATTGCGTTCCACCTGCGGACGGACTGCGGCGATTAATTGATCGTATTGTACTCCCGATGGACAAGTACTAACACAGGCTAAACAACCTAAACAAGTATCAAAATGTTGGCTAGTGGTTTCGTCTAAAACCGCTTCCCCTTTGTTGATGGCATTCATCAGATAAATTCTACCCCGGGGGGAGTCCATTTCTTTGCCAATGACTCGATAACTGGGACAGGTAGATAGACAAAAACCACAGTGAACACAACTATCGATTAATTCTTGAGCGGGGGGATTCTTGGGGTCAAATCCTTGATTTTTTTGGTCGATTAATTCTTGAAAGTTAACGGAATGTTCGGAGGTTTGCATGATTTTTAATTAGATTTTGTTAAGAAAGCGTTCATGACTAAAAATACCTTGAGGATCGAATTTAGTTTTTAGGGTTTTCATCATGGTAATCGCGTTACCTGTATAACCCCAAGGTTCAATTTTTTCTTTTAGGGATGGAGGTGCGGTTAACACAGTTAAATAACCCTGATTGGCACTGCATAAAGAGCGAATTTTGTCAAGATTTTCCTCCGATTTTAAGATAACTTTACCCACGCCGCTACTAATATTAATCGAGGCTAGTCCGTTAATTTGGTCGATAACTAGAGCTAAACTGCTGGGTAATAATCCTATTTTGCCGAAAAAATTGCCCTCTTGGTCATAATTATCGATTGTTTTTCGGTATCTTTGCCATAGAGAAATTTCTTCCTCATCCCGATAATAATTAGTCTGACAGTCTAACTGTTGCCCTAAATAACTCACCTGTTGCGATTGTTCGCTAATACTTTCGGGAATGCTTTGAAAACGCAGCAGTAAAGCGACTTTTTCCCCTAATCCTAGTGCTTGCGTCATCCCTGGGTTTAAACATTCAGCCACAGTGGGAGTTAAGGCCGATTGCCGAATAACTTGACTCAATTTGCTAATATTTTCGCTATTTCCAGTGATGATCAGGGTTTCTGAGTTAGCAGTTTCGGGATAGAGTCGCAGGGTAATTTGATCGATAATCCCTAAAGTGCCGTAGGAACCCGTAAATAGCTTCATCATGTCGTATCCCGCCACATTTTTGACCACACGCCCTCCCGCTTTAGCAATCTCCCCATCGTGACGGATAAAGGAGAATCCTAGGATCAGATCCCGGACCCCACCGTATCTTTGCCGCCATGTTCCCGCGTCGGCCGTGGCCATAATACCGCCAATCGTGGCATTATGGGCGAAACTGGGATCAAGAGGAATAAATTGACCGCTAGGAGCTAAAAAAGCCTGTAAATCCGCTAGTTTAAGCCCAGCTTCCACGGTTATAGTTAAATCTCCCTGAGCATGGTCAATAATCCGGTTGAGATTTTGGCTACTGACTAAAATATCGGGCGACTCGACTAACCCACCCCAATCTAATTTACTGCCTTGACCGTAGGCCAATAAAGACAGACGATTTTCGTTGGCAAAACGCACCAGAGAGGCTAAAGCGGCCGTATTAGCGGGATAGACTATAATTTCAGGACTTTTGCCCCTAATTGCCCTTGATAATCTTTCTTGTTCCTCTTTTGGCACTTGTGGCCAGGCAATAACCGTCGTGTCGGGGGGTAAAATAGAAGTTATCTGAACAGCGATCGCAGTCATATTTTACAAAAGAATTGAGGAGTGAGGAGTCAGGACTTACCGGCCGATAATGGCGAAGAATGGGGGTAATGCTGGGGCTAATCGGTAATTTTCAGCCTCTGTTAATCAGATTACCTTAGTTTGGCTCTCCATCTCCCATGTCAGGCAATTCTAGTCATACTGAAGCAGTAAAAAAGCTCTCTTGCATAAATCAAAAAATTTTCGGCAAATGTAGGGAAAAAGCGAAAGGTTAAAGGGAAAATTATCCTTTTGCCTCTTGCCTCTTGCCTCTTGCCTCGTCTCAACAAGCAATTTAAATTACGAACAGCTTAACTGCCAAATTAGCCATACACTCGTGCCATAATGGTAGATTACCTCGATCAGTAAGCCAAGAAGTAATGAGTGTAAATTGGACGAATAGCCGCGCCAAGCGATTAAGTGCCTTACCCCCCTACGTTTTCGCCCGCTTGGATGAATTAAAAGCCTTAGCCCGCAAAGAAGGACTAGATTTAATCGATTTAGGTATGGGCAACCCGGACGGTGCTGCCCCGCGTCCAGTTATCGAAGCGGCCATTCAAGCTTTTGAAACCCCCCAATTTCACGGTTATCCACCCTTTGAAGGAACCGCCAGTTTCCGAGAAGCGATCGCTAAATGGTATGATCGCTCTTATGGTGTGGAACTCAATCCCGATAACGAAGCTTTACCGCTGCTAGGTTCCAAAGAGGGCCTATCTCACCTCGCCCTAGCTTATGTTAACCCCGGTGATGTAGTCTTGGTTCCTAGTCCCGCTTATCCCGCCCATTTTCGCGGTCCCTTGATTGCTGGGGCGACGCTATACCCGATCATTTTAAAAGCGGAACAGGATTGGCTGATAGATATCGATTCTATCCCCGAAGATGTGGCTAAACAGGCGAAAATCCTCTATTTTAACTATCCCAGTAATCCCACCGCCGCCGTTGCCCCCCGGGAATTTTTTGAAAAAATCGTTGCTTGGGCCCAGCAATATGAGATTATGCTCGTCCACGATCTCTGTTATGCTGAATTAAGTTTTGATGGTTATCAGCCCACCAGTTTATTAGAAATTCCGGGGGCAAATGAGATTAGTGTGGAATTTCATACCCTCTCGAAAACCTATAATATGGCCGGGTGGCGCGTCGGTTTTGTCGTGGGCAATTCCGATATTATTCAAGGGTTACGCACCCTGAAAACCAATCTCGATTATGGCATCTTTTCCGTCATCCAAAAAGCGGCCGAAACCGCCCTACAACTGCCGGATGAATACGTTAAACAAGTACAGGAAAGATACCGGCAGCGACGAGATTTTTTAATCAAAGGTTTGGGGCAATTAGGTTGGGATATTCCCCCCTCTAAGGCGACAATGTATCTCTGGGTTCCCTGTAGCGTCGGCATGACTTCGACGGATTTCGCCCTCAGTGTCCTGCAAAAAACTGGTGTCGTCGTCACTCCGGGCAATGCTTTTGGAGAGGGAGGGGAAGGTTATGTGCGCGTCAGTTTAATCGCCGATATCCCGCGATTAGGGGAAGCTTTACAGCGCCTCGAAGATGCGGGAATTCGCTATCAGTGAGGAGAATTTTTCCCCCTGATTTACCCACCAAATCCCTCTAGGCACTGACTAAAATTGTATGATGGAATTTTATCGCGGTAGCTTGCCACTTCCATGACCTACAGCTTAAGAATTGCCGATATTCCCGTCAGTGAAAGACCAAGGGAACGTTTAATCAGTGTCGGGGCGAAAAACCTCAGCAACGCCGAATTATTAGCGATTTTACTGGCTACAGGTCAAGGTAAGGGGAAACTCTCGGCAGTGGGTTTAGGACAGCATATTCTCAACGAATTGAGTAAATATCGCCGGGATCCCTTGGACGTTTTGAGGGATATTCAGCCCCAAGAATTAACCGCTATTCATGGCATTGGACCGGCTAAGGCCACTACTATTCTAGCGGCGATCGAATTGGGAAAACGAGCTTTTCAACGACGACCGACGGAAAAAATGGTCATCGATAGTCCCGATACCGCTGCCGCTATTCTTGGACACGAACTAATGTATCAGTCTCAGGAACGTTTCGCCGTTATTTTACTCGATGTCAAAAATCAGTTAATCGCACTAAAAGTGATTACTATCGGCACAGCCACGGAAACCCTGGTACATCCGCGAGAAATCTTTCGAGAAGTGGTTAAACAATCAGCTACTAAGTTAATTATCGCCCATAATCACCCCACCGGGTCACTTGTGCCTAGTCAAGACGATATTTTACTCACAGAACAATTATTACAGGGGGCTACCTATTTAGCCATTCCTCTCCTAGATCATTTGATCCTCGGTAATGGCAACTTCCAAAGTCTTCGCCAAATCACGGATCTTTGGGAAAAATATCCCCAAGAAGATTAGACCTCTTGCAACAATCACAAATTGTTGTTAGGTTTAGCTGGAAAAGGGAGCGAGTGCGACCGAAATCTGGGTAAAATTTGAGAGATACAATCGGTCAATTGGGCATGGATTATAAAGAAGCGGGCGTGGATGTGGAAGCGGGACGCGCTTTTGTCGAGAAAATTCGCCAAAATGTGGAAAGTACCTTCCGTCCCGAAGTTATCGGCGGTTTAGGCGGTTTTGGGGGCTATTTTCAGTTACCTTCCGGTTATCGGCAACCGGTGTTAGTATCGGGAACTGATGGTGTAGGAACCAAGCTGAAAATTGCCCATAGTCTCAATCGCCATGATACGGTGGGAATTGACCTCGTGGCCATGTGCGTCAACGATGTCTTAACCTCTGGGGCTGAACCTTTATTTTTCTTGGATTATCTCGCCACTGGTAAACTGGAAGCGTCACAGTTAGCGGCGGTGGTATCGGGAATCGCTAGTGCCTGTCGTGATAGTGGTTGTACTCTTTTGGGAGGGGAAACGGCGGAGATGCCGGGGTTTTATTCGGCCGGAGAGTACGATTTAGCGGGTTTTTGCGTCGGGATTGTCGAAAAAAGTCAATTACTCGACGGCAGTAAGGTGCAAATCGGCGATGTGGCTATCGGTTTAGCCAGTAGTGGGGTTCACAGTAACGGTTTTAGTCTTGTTCGTAAGATTATCGACACCCAGGGCTTAAATTGGCAAGATTGCCCCGCAATTTTGGCCGGCTCTAGCTTAGGTGAAGTTTTGTTAACTCCCACTAGACTTTATGTTAAACCTGTGCTAGAACTGCTGCGCTCTGGGTTAGATATTCACGCCATGGCCCACATTACTGGGGGTGGCATCCCGGAAAATTTGCCCCGCTGCTTAGGTAAAGGGCATTCCGTGCAGATTTACCGCGAAAGTTGGCCGGTTTTGCCGATTTTTCACTGGTTAGCCCAGATGGGTTCGGTTAATTCCGAAGCCATGTTCAATACTTTTAATATGGGTATCGGTTTTGTGATCATTGTCCCATCAGATCTGGCGCAATCGACTATTAATCAACTACAATCCTCTGGGATTAATGCCTACCAAATCGGCGAAGTGATTGCCGGTAAGGGGGAAATTGTTGGGCTTGATTAGGCTAAAAAAACTCTTTCAGCAAACCCTACTTAATAGATTGTATCCCGTTGACGGGCGGGGCGATCGAGGGATTTAATCGCCGTTGCTAATTCCTCGACGGTCAAACAAGTACCGCCCAGGGCCCCGGCCATAGTGGTAATATGTTCTTCCATAAGAGTACCACCAAGATCGTTGCAACCCCAGTTTAAGGCTTCTGTTGCCCCCTGTAAGCCCAATTTTACCCAACTGGGTTGATGATTTTTAATGCTATTGCCCAAATAAATCCGCGCCACTGCTGTTAATTTTAATGTATCGGCTAAAATTGGTTGATCCCGTCCGACTCGATTTCTCAGGGGTTTGGGGGCTGATTGTCCCACAAAAGGCAATAAAATAAATTCGGTGATTTTAGCTGGATAATTATTTTCTAGGGCGATTTCTTGCTGTTTTCTAATTTTTTCAAGGTGCTGCACCTGTTGGCTAGGGGTTTCAATATGACCGCAGAGCATGGTACTGGTGGTATGTAACCCCAAGCGATGGGCAATACCGACTATTTCTAACCAAGTGGCGGCATCGATTTTTTCTGGACAAATTACCCGTCTTACCTCATCCACCAACACCTCGGCAGCCGTCCCCGGCAGAGAATTGACTCCTGCTTCTTGCAGGGAAGCGATAACTTTTTCGTAACTTAAACCGTCTTCCCTAGCGATAAATTGGACTTCTTGGGGCGAAAAAGCGTGTAAATGGAGGTTGGGAAAGGCTTGTTTCAGGTTTTTAACAATTTCTAGGTAATAGTCTAAGGAATTGCCCTTAATCTTGGCTTTTGGGTTTAATCCTCCCTGCATACAAATTTCTGTGGCCCCACGACGGACAGCATCCGCCGCTTTAGCGATAATTTCCTCTAAATTAAGCCAGAAAGCCCCTTCTTCATTTTCATCGCGTCTGAATGCACAAAAACTGCAATGCTGCTCGCAAATGTTACTAAAATTAATGTTGCGATTGATAACGTAGGTGACGGTATCTCCCGCCTGTTGACGACGCAAGAAGTCGGCCGTTTCCCGAATCCGGGCAATTAAACGGTTATCGGTAGTTTCTAGCAAGATAATCGCTTCTTTCGCCGATAAATTCGCCCCTGACCGCGCTTTTGCCAAAATATCGGTTACGGGTGCGGTGATGGAGGAGTTAGTCACGGGAGATAAATATTAAGGGTTGCCGATCCTAATTGTAGAACGAGGTCAGAAGGAACAGTAAAGAAAGAGAGCCAATTTAATCCTTTTTCTGTTCCCTATTCCCTTGTCTGCACGCGGTAATTTCCGGTTGAGAGCCTTTATTGCGGGGTGGTTTGTTTTTCCTGTTCTTTTTGTTGACGTTTTTTCTTTTCTGCTTCTAGAGCATCTTCGATAACCTTGAGCAGCTGATCCATTTTATCAAGATTACCGCGATAAACATCGAGGTCTTTTTGCAGTTTCTCGCCGGAGAGATGGAGAATTTCTGAGAACTTTTGCAAAATTGGTTCGCGTTTTTCTTTTTCCTTGATCATGTCCGGTTGTGCTTCGGCTAAAATAGTATAAAGACCGATGGCAAACAGGCGACTATACTTAAACTTAGGCGCGTTGATAACTGAAACTAGACTATCAGACAACTGATTGTTACCACCTAGGGCAGGGTTTTGCAGTTGGGAAAGCAAGGAATCAATATTAGTTTCTTTGGCAATAGCGATCATATTTTCGGCATCACGACGATAGACTTCGGGATTACCGTTAACCGCTTGGCACAAAGCATTAAAAATATTCGGTTTATCCTCCCCCGGACGATAGCCTTCCATGAACTTCTCGAAAGAAGTAACCACACCAAGGGCATAAATTGGATCATAATGGAAATCTACATTGACGGAGAGCAGGTGCATCTCAACTAATAATTCCTCAACCACGCGCCGATACACCGAATTGATGGGGCGGGTGTGGCGAGTATAAAAATCACGCTTACTATCGGAAACAGTACGAATTTTGTCCACAGAACCAAACTTCATAAAAATTTAACACTGCTCTCATTTTCTCCCTTCTCGTTCCCCCTGACAAGGCCAGTGATCACCAAAGAGCGGCAAGCAGTCAGTCCAGAGAGAGCAAAAGAGCGATTAAGATATAAATATAAGGACATGGAAAAATCGAGATAATTAGCCGATACCGCCTCTACCAATCGCTTTTTTACTTTTCACTTTTCACTTGACTATATGGCCAATCAAGACGACAAAATCAAAATTATCAGTGATAACCGGCAAGCACGCCATCTCTACGAGATTTTAGAGACTTTTGAAGCGGGGGTGCAGTTGCTGGGGACCGAGGTTAAATCTGTGCGCGCTGGTAAGGTAAACCTGCGGGATGGTTACGTTTTAGTCCGCAATGGTGAAGCGGTGTTAATTAATGTTCATATTTCCCCCTACGAACAGAGTAGCGAATATTTTAATCACGATCCGCGCCGGACGAGAAAATTGTTGATGCACAAAAAGGAAATCAGCAAACTCATCGGTCAAGTGGAACAGAAAGGCTTAACTCTTGTGCCTTTGAAGATGTATTTTAAAGGTAGTTGGGTAAAAATCAGCATTGGCCTCGGTAGAGGCAAGAAATTACACGATAAACGCGAAGATTTGAAACGTCGTCAGGATCAACGGGATATGGCACGAGCGATGAAGCGTTAACCAAGACACTTATCGGACTGGCAAAGGTCTAGGTAAGAAACGAGCGAGTTTTGTTAAAGTTGAACTGTATTCGGCTCCTTGCGGCCATCACCACCCCCCTCACCTTGGGTTAAAATTTATGTTAAAACTCTTGACAAAAGTAATTAAATATGCTAAGACACCCGCTTTGATTGCTCTATCCTTAGGGGTGGGTGCGGGAATTATTTTACCAAAAATAACTTTAGCCAATGGCAACCCCGGCTTAACAATTTTTAGTGGAGTCGATCGCAAGGATATCTTAGATTATTTTTTGCAATTTGGCGGTCGTCCCAAGCAAATGGATCGTTATAAATTCTACATTCCGCCGAAAAAACTCTCCCAAGGGGCTTCAGCTTTTTTTATTTCCTATCCTGATTATTTTAACGGCCAGTTTGACACCAATAAAATCGAGGTACGCATCAACGGCAAATCTTTACCTTTAAAGGAAGTGGTTTGGGATAAGGATAGTCGCGTTATTCAAATTGTCCCCGAACAAGCGATCGATCCCACCAGCAAAGTTGAAATCGTCATGTCTAATGTCAGAAATCCCGAATTAGGCACTTATTACTTTACCTGTGATGTGACTGCCTCTGGCAATATTCCCGTCCGTCTCTACGTCGGTACTTGGATTGTCAGTATCGAACCTTAAAGTATTTATTGGGAATAGGGAAATAGGGAAATGGGGTAATTCAACTAAAACCCTAAAACCCTAACACCCCAACACCCTAAAACCCTAACACCCCAAAACCCTAACACCCTTTCAGTCTGAGAAAAAGTCAAGAAAAGTCAACTATTTGCCTCCGAGTTGCTGAAATCTGAGGAATTTTCGCCTATAGACTCGTTGACTGGGGAATTTTCGCCGGAGTTTAAGTTTTTGCGACTGCCTTTGTGGGAATTCTTGCCTCCTTCCCGTCCAATAGCTGCCATGTGGGCGCGATCTCGGCTAACCGCTTCACCACCCTTTCGTCCCGCTTCGCGAGCTTCTTCGGAGGTAAATTCGTGGGCTGTGCCTTTTTGATGAGCAGCTTTACCACCTTTACTAGCGATTTCCTTTTGTTTAGCTTGATCCATAGAGGCAAAACCGCGTTTACTCTTACCTGTCATAATATCCCTCCTGTGTGAATGCTGATTTTGAAAGTTCTTAAAGACTTATACGAGATTTTTAAAACATCAAAATCATGGTCTTGTGGGTGGGCAAAACATTGAGATTGCCCAGCTCTTTTCCTCTAAGAACTATGGGTTCCTACCTACGATTATAACTCATTAGCTTGACTTCTATGGAACCAATTACAGCAATCAAAGGGCGTATTTTATGTTAAAAAATATTAAGCAAATCGAGCATTTATCAGTCTAAAGATATAGAAGTTATCTTAATGGTGAGATACAAAGTTGGTCTTTTGGGGCAGTCGGTCTTCAGTTATCAGTTATCAGTTTTTTTCTCCCTGCTCCCCTGCTCCCCCACTTGCCACTTGCCACTTGCCACTGAAAAAGCTGCCATGCAGTCTTAATTGAAGGTGCGGGCAGCTTAAAACCTAGTTTTTTGGGGATTTAATCGGGAAAAATCAGGGTAAGACTTGGGTTTTTTCGATCAACCATTTATCTCCTTGCCGTACCAAATCATAGCGCACCTTCAAGGACTCATTATAGGAACGCTCGACAATTTCCTTGCCATTATGGAAATACATGGCCTTTTCGTTCACTATCGCTTCTACTGTCGCTAAATTAGGATTTTTGGCATTATTAGTGACCGATCGCACATCCACCTGATGATCGTAGCGCCAATAGTTATTTCCCTGTAAAGCCGCCGCCCGTTTTTGCCAAATTTCCAAAGCTGAACCCGTTAAAACCTCTTTCAATGGCTCTTTTTGGTGTTCACTGCCAAAAGCGGCCGATTTTGCCCCTAACCAAGCTTGAATCGTCTCCTTGGCCGTTTCCTTGTCTAAGGGAGTCCTTTCCATCACCTCGGCGTTAGCCGAAGGAATTTCTAGTATGGGAGTATTTAAAGAAATCGGTAACTGTTCCCCTTGCAAGGCTGCCAAAGGAGATTGACTATCGACAATTGCCTTTACCCCCAAGGACAAAACCACAAGCGTTCCCACTAATCCTACCCCCAATATTGCCACTCGATCGAGTCGTAGTTTTCTGCGGGCCGGTCGTCTCCGTTTCGGTGTGACTGCGGAGGTTTTTACCGTTTCTGGGGCCGCTTGCTGGGAGTTACCCGCTGCTGGAGGACGGGAGCGACTAGGACGACGACGGGGAGGATTAAGTGCCGGTTGACGATCAGCTGCCTTCACCACCACATTGCCCTGAGTATAGGGGGTGAAAGTTTCCTGCTGAGGGGTGGCTCTCAGAGCAGGTACAGCAGCGCTTGTCCGCTCACCGTTAACTCTAGCTAAAGACGGTTTTTGGGTACGAGAGTGGGAAGAATAAGCAGATTCCCTCATCGGTGTCGCTCCTGGCACTGGGTTTAAATGGGTGGGGGGGGTGTGGGTTTTGAGAACAGTTACTTCCGATTCTAAAGGTTCGCCAACCTTTTCCTGAACCGACACGGGAACTTTTTCGTCAGGAAAACCTGACAATTCTTCTAAATAATTTTGTACCTCTTCCTCGGCAAAATACTCTTTGAGTGAGGCTTTCTGATCGACTAAATCCCTAAAATGACAGAAAACTTCTGTTTGTAACCAACGCTCACCGTAACGACATAACCCAGGTAAGAGATCGGGAGATTGCCCAGATTGTTCCTTAATATAATTTAATATTTCTTGCTCTTGACTTGTTTCTAAAATTGTGCTTGCTTGTTCGGTTTGACCGAGCAGCAGGGCGCAGATCGATCGCTCGATGGAGACATCCTGATGTTTTTGTAATTGATGCAGGCGATCGCTGGCTGCGACAATAGCGGCGGGTTGTTTTTGGGCGAAACCGCGGGCAATCAAGGCATAGACCAGCAGATAATTACCCACCGCCGAGGGGCGTTGTGCCTCTTTTACCCAGATTTTCTCCTGTTCGGCCTGAGTTAAATAAACCCGTAACTGTTGAATAAAGCGTAAAAAATTATCCACCCCCAACCCAGAGCGATCATCGCCTTGGCCATCAATGCCGCCGCGAGCTTCCAACATCTCTTCCAAGAGATTTAAGCCGCGCTGACGGGCAAGACTAGGTTTTTTTTCTTGGGATAACAATTCCAGTATCCGGTAGGGACGCAGGCGATCGCAATCATGGCGAATCTCGCTGGCCACTTGCGGGAACATTTGTTCTTGTTCCAACCAAGTCAGGGCTTTGGTTGCGGTGCTGGCCGCCTGTTCATAATTTTTATCCTGCCAATATTCCCGACTTAATTCCCCGTAGGCCAAAGCCAAGGTTAAGATCATGTCTGGGCGAGTAGTTGGCTCCAAATCCAGATAAGTTTCGGCCAAACGAATCACTAACTCGTATTCTCCCAACTCTTGCAGGATGAGCAAAGCTCCCACCAGATCGGCGGGGGCAATGGTAATCTGGGGAGTGGCATATTCTGAGGAAGCAGCGGCCACCTCCCCATCCTGAGAATCGAGGTTTTCGGTGCTGCTTTCTGGGTTGAGAAGCAGGGGATTGGGAGCGAAAAATTGGGCATCGTAATCACGACGGCGATCTGGATCACTTAACACTTGGTAAGCTTGATCTAACAAGTGCTGACGGGCAACGATCGCTGTTTGACTGTATTCTTGACGTGGCAATTGCCGTCCCCGATCGGCGTGGGCCAAATCAATTTGCTCGGCACTCACCTGAAAAGGGATTCCCAATATCCTGTAGTAGTCGAGAGGAATGCGCACGGTTAGCTGTACCTCAACTCTGGAGAGTCCTTAGTGAATTAAATGATGTAAGTGAGAGCGGAGCGAGTAAAATAACAAGATACCATCTTATCCTAGCCAATCTCTGACTGACTAAGATTAGATTTGAGAGAGAAAATACCAAGAACCCCTTGGTTTAAGACCAAAAAATTCACTGCCAGAATTCTCGAAAAATCTACCGCTTCCTCTCCCCTTGCCTTTTTGTTGTCTAAATGATACTACAGACCCTATGATTTCCGAACGTACTTTACCAACCTTTAATCCTGCTTCCATCATTATTACCAAAGCTGAAGGTCTTCGCCTATACGAGGATATGGTTTTGGGGCGGATGTTTGAAGATAAATGTGCCGAAATGTATTATCGGGGCAAAATGTTCGGTTTTGTCCATCTCTACAACGGTCAGGAAGCGATATCTAGCGGTATTATTAAAGCCTTGCGTCAGGGAGAAGATTACGTTTCTAGCACCTATCGCGATCACGTCCACGCCCTTAGTGCCGGAGTTCCCGCTAAGGAGGTAATGGCGGAGTTATTCGGCAAAGCTACTGGTTGTAGTAAAGGACGGGGCGGCTCCATGCATATGTTTTCCGCCGAACATAAGCTTTTAGGGGGTTACGCTTTTGTGGCCGAGGGGATTCCCGTCGCTACCGGGGCGGCTTTTCAGAGTAAATACCGTCGCGAAGCCATGGGTGATGCCAGTGCCGATCAGGTAACGGTTTGTTTCTTTGGGGATGGGGCGAGCAATAATGGCCAGTTTTTTGAGTGTCTGAATATGGCCGCCCTCTGGAAGTTGCCGATTATCTATGTGGTGGAAAATAATAAGTGGGCGATCGGTATGGCCCACGATCGAGCCACTTCTCAACCGGAAATCTATAAAAAAGCCAGTGTTTTTAGTATGGTCGGTGTGGAAGTGGACGGTATGGATGTGGTCGCCGTTCATGCCGCCGCCAGAGAGGCTGTAGCCCGCGCCCGCGCCGGTGAGGGACCGACTTTGATTGAGGCCTTAACCTATCGTTTCCGGGGTCACTCTCTGGCAGATCCCGACGAGTTACGCAGTGCTGACGAGAAACAATTCTGGGGCGAAAGGGATCCGATCACTCGCTTTGCCGCCTACCTCTACGAGCGAGATCTGGCCACGAGAGAAGAATTAAAAGAAATCGAGGAGAAAATTCAAGCTGAAATCGAGGCAGCGGTTAAATTTGCCGAATCTAGCCCCGAACCCGATCCTAGTGAACTAACTCGCTTTATTTTTGCCGAAGACGAGTAATTTCAGTGATCAGTTACCAGTTATTCAGATTTGAGTAATCAGTAATCAGTGATCACTGATTACTTAAGGTATTCTATGAGGGGGAGCAGAAAAATCCCGCCTTGAAGATGGTTGTTGTTGAAAAAATCCGTAAAAAATAGTTGCGCTCTTGTATAATTCGCTAAAATCCAGAGAAATAGCTTTTGCCATGGCGACTACAGAAGCATTGAACCCCAGTCAGTTCGCATTCTTAACCAACCTCACCGCTGATCGTTCAAGTTCACCCAACCCACAAGAAGAAATGGACAAAGTTATCATTCTCGTTAATGCCGAAGCTCAAGCCAGTGGTCAGATGTCTCGGCTATCGCCCGTTACCGAAAAGATGGTGATTGCCTTAAAAAATGCGGTTCCTAAATCCTTGGCGGTGGAGGTGACGGGGACGGCTTCTTTGTGGTCAAAAATGGAGTCGGGTAAAACCAGCCAAAATAATTTAATCTGGTGTCCCTTAACAATTCAATTGCCCAATTGGGTGAATTTTCCTGGTAAAAAAGTTTATCAAGCTTGTCGAGATATCGAGGAAAGACGCGCTTGGGTTGCCCATACCCTGCACTATAAAACCAGTCAGGGAGATTCTTCTTTTGGGGATCTTTGGTTGCCGATCACGGTGACATCTAAGGGTTTAGAATACGGTGAAGTAATCGGGGAGGGTATGATCCCTAATGCCTACAGTCAGCCGATTAGTCTAGAAAGAGAGAGTCTTAAGTCTTTATATCGGCTGGCAGCGCAATTACTGGATAATTTACAGGCTCCTGCTTCCGTTTATTTGCTACAGTTTCGTCTGGCTCATCGAGAAGTGGTTTTTGATCGTCTCTGGCCTTTTCCTGCCGCACCGGCGATCGCTTCCCTACGCGGTCAACAGACGGATCTCTATGCAGCTTACTGGAATTGTTTACGTCGGCAAGCAATGGTCGATCATTCCTTGGCAATTTAAAGGCACTGTCTAGCAGTAATCTATTAAGTTGACAAAAGGGATACTTTAGCAGAATATTTAGCGTAGCAGCCGCCATAAAAACACGGCTGTTGTCCGTTAAACCTCTCGAAAATGCCGAAATATTCGCTAATTATCCCGATTTATAACGAGGAAGAAACCATTCCAGAACTCTATCGCCGTCTTAGTGCCGTCATGGATAGTTTAGATGATTCTGTGGAACTGATTCTGATTAATGATGGCAGTCGGGACCGTTCCTTAAATTTAATGCGGGAACTACAGGAAAGAGATGCTAGGGTCTGTTACATTAGCTTTGCTCGTAACTTTGGTCATCAGGCAGCAGTAACGGCAGGACTTAATTTTGCTAGGGGTCAAGTTATTGTTGTCCTCGATGCCGACTTGCAGGATCCACCGGAATTGATTCCCAAAATGATCGAGTCTTGGCAAGCAGGTTATCATGTGGTTTACGCCCAGAGAACAAAACGGAAAAAAGAAAGTTGGTTTAAACGCCTAACTGCCTACGTTTTCTATAGATTGCTGCGACGATTAGCTGACGTGGATATCCCTGCGGACACGGGGGATTTTTGTCTGATGGATCGTCAGGTAGTGGACCTATTAAATTCTATGCCAGAACGCAATCGTTATATTCGCGGTTTGCGCGCTTGGATTGGTTTCCGACAAACTGCTGTTAAATTTGAGCGGGATCCCCGGTTTGCTGGCGAAGTCAAATACACTTTTAAAAAATCCCTAGCTTTAGCGATTAATAGCTTGGTGTCTTTTTCTAAGATTCCCCTGCGTATTTCCACTTATTTAGGCTTATTTTCCGCTTTAATTGCCCTGTTGATGGCTTTACTGGTTCTCTACTGGCGCTTACAGCAACCCGACTCTCCCGTTACTGGTTTAGCTACTATCTTGATCGCTGTGTTTTTCTTGGGTTCGGTACAATTGATCAGTATTGGCATATTAGGGGAATATATTGGGCGAATTTACGAAGAAGTTAAAGGCAGACCCGCTTATACGATCGCTGAGATCGCTGGGTTGGAAATCAATTAAACCTTTCCAACAACTATCAATTAATTCTTGTCGATTAAGGATTTTGTTAACTTCTTAAATAAGCAATAAGCTGTTGACTCTCTAAATTACTGGTTAAGACTGTCTATGATCGAGGAGAGAGGTTTTGCTCATTTGTCCTAAAATTTCTAATAGGCAGTGCAGCTTACCCCATTCGTACAAAAAAATCAGCAGAGCAGCTAATAGAAATTAAACCCCAATAACAAAGCAAAACTGTCTAACTTTGCCCACAACAGCGATCGATTCCTAAACTATCTAAAATTAAATCACTGACGGCGTTAGCGATGGCAAATTCACTATAAAAACTTTCGCGGAAATCAAAAGCTTGCATCTCGGTAACGATCGCAATTACTAGACAACCGAGATCGTTTTCTCCTTCCAAACGCTGACGCAGAAAAATCTGACTAGCGCGTTCAGCGATAGTTTCATTAATAGCTTCGGGAATAAATTCCGCATCTAACCAACGATGTAAAGCCGTGCGCAGCCAAGTTTGTTCCTGTTGGGGATTTTCGATCGGTGGTAAAGTAATAGGCGGAATTGCTGGGGGATGATCGGGCATAATTAGAGAATGATCAGGCTACAAGACTGAATTCTTGGGGGGAGTCGTGGATACCGCCTCTATTATACAAGGATACGCACGCGGTTACTTTCTCATGGCCGATGAGGGGGGGCGATTGGATTGGTATTCTAGTAGAAATCGCGCTCTTATCCCCCTCGATCAGCGTTTTAGGTATCCCAAGTCCCTAAAACGAGTTTTGAATCAAAATCGCTTTACCGTGGCTATTAACCGCGATTTTGCTGGGGTGTGTGCTGGTTGTGCTGATCGCTCGCTGACTTGGATTTCCCCGGAGTTAATGCAAATCTATCAGCAATTACACCAGGCTGGTTGGGCCCACAGTTTCGAGACTTGGCAAGGGGATCAATTAGCGGGAGGGATTTTAGGTTTGGCCATTGGCGGGGTTTTTATCGGGGAATCGATGTTTTATAAAATTCCCGATGGTTCTAAGGTCGCCATGGTCAAGTTAGTTGAACACCTCAGAGAACGGAATTTCTGTCTATTTGATGCCCAAATGCAAAATCCCCATCTGGCTAGATTTGGGGCCTATACTATCCCCGAACAAGAATATCATGCCCGACTGGAAAGCGCTCTGTTGAAGCATTGCCGTTTTGTTTAAGTAGGGTCTGCTGAAAAAGCTTTTCCTGGGGGCAGGGTGTGGGGTGTGGGGTGTGGGGTGTGGGGTGTGGGGTTTCATCGATTTTCAGGTGGTCAACTACCTAATTTTCAGGGAAAAAGTCCAGGAATTTTCCCCCCGATCCCCGCAATGGCTGGCACTTTTTGAGGGGAAAAAAGTCCAAAAGTCTTATCCAAAAAGGTTTTTAGATTTATTCAGCAAACCCTAAGTATTGTTTCCGATTGTGGCAGTCATCTTAATAGTGAGGTACTAATTTTTCGTTTTGGGGGGCCAGTCGTCACGATTCGGTCGTCAATAGCAAATTAGGTTATAATTCATCTTTAGGAAAAACGCTGTCAGAATCGTCCCCGAAAATGTCTTGACCATCGAACCCGATTCGAGGTATTCTATCAGGGTAGATCAGACAGTAATAAAATTCAGATTTAAATTGGCAATGTTAAACCAGTTAAGAATTCTAATTGTTGATGATAATGAAGTAGATCGGATCGCCGTGTGCCGATTCTTAAGAACATCGGAGATGGCGATAGAAATAACAGAAGCCGCTGACTATCAAGAGGCTAAAGAACAGATGTCCAATAATATTTTCGACTGTATGTTTATCGATTATCTTCTACCCGATGGAGATGGTTTGACTTTGGTGCGGGAAATTCGGCAACAGGGACTTAAAATACCCCTAATTGTCTTAACCGGTCACGGAGACGAAGGAATTGCCGTAGATATGATGAAAGCCGGTGCTTCCGATTATCTGAGTAAATTTCGTCTTTCTGCCTCGCGCTTAAATCAAGCGATGCGAAACGCCCTACGCATCTATGACGCGGAAGAAGAAGTGGCGATTGCCAAACAAGAAAAAGAGCAATTGGCTAGACAAAAAGAAGATTTTGTTTCGAGGATGACCCACGATTTGCGAACTCCCTTAGTGTCTGTCAATCATATATTAGAACTATTTCAAGAAGGTTTATACGGTGAGATTACTCCCGAAATGAGTCGAGTCATTCATGTGATTATTCGCAGTAATACAAATCTCTTGGAAATGGTTAATAATCTTTTGGAAGTTTATTGTTATGAAAACGGCGAAAAGATACTTAATTTTACTAAATTAAAGATTATCGATATTCTCGAAGAAGTCTGTCAGCAGTTAACTCCCCTTGCCCGAGAAAAAGGACTAGAATTAAGCTTAAATGCCGAAAATGCTGCGGAAATTTTCCTAACTGGCGATCGCTTGGAACTGCGGCGCGTTTTTACCAATCTCATCGGCAATGCGATTAAATTTACCCAAAAGGGTGATGTGAAAATTCATCTCATCCCCGCTACAGAGGAAGATACTTTTGTCACTATTGTCGTCGAGGATACTGGTATAGGCATTTCAGCAGAAGAACTACCCCGGATTTTTGAGCGCCTGTACTCCAGTTCCCCAGACAGTTCCAACAATGGGTTAGGACTTTATCTCTCCCGTCGCATTATCGATGCTCATGGGGGAACTATTGCCGTCACCTCAGAATTAGAACGGGGTACTAGCGTTTCTGTCCGTTTACCTGTCTAGAAAGATCGATAATAGAAAAAATACTTTCTGCCGATCGGTCACTGTTAATGGCTTCTAATTGGGATATCCTGTTAATACAAGCGGCGCGTCAGGGCAATCTCGCGCGGGTTCAAGCTTTACTGAGTCAGGGGGCAAATGTCAACGCCACCGATAGCCAAAATACTACGGCTTTAATCTATGCCGTGCAGGGGGGTTATGGGGAAATTGTGGCAATTTTGCGAGAATTTGGGGCTGATATCAACAAAAGTAAACAACCTCAAGGTTTAACCCCTCTCATGTTAGCGGCTGCCCTCAATCACAGTCAAATCCTTGCTCAATTAATCGCCGCCGGTGCCAATGTCAATAAGGTTAATCAAGATGGTACACCAGCACTAATGATCGCCGTTTATAAGGGTCATACAGCGATCGCAGAACAGTTATTAACCGCCGGCGCTCGGGTCAATATGCGCGATCGGGATGGAGATACGGCTTTATCTGTAGCGATCAAACAAAATTGCGCCGCAATTGTCGGTTTACTGCTCGATAATGGTGTAGATGAAGAAATCCGTCAAGAAGCTTGGTTAGAAGCTCTCAACGCTAATCGCCCAGAAGTCCTCGAATTGTTTATTACCCGTGGTATGCCCCTCGATTCTCCCACTTTATCTGGGGAAACTCCCCTAATTTTGGCTGTAGAGAAGGGAAATCTCGGCAGCGTGCAAACTTTACTGCAAGCGGGAGCCAATCCGAACATTAGCACGGAGGAGGGAGAAACTGCCCTGATGATCGCCGCTGCTGAGGGATATTTCGATATTGTCCGACTTTTACTCGCTCAGGGGGCTAGTATTGACAATCAAAATCAGGCGGGAGAAACGGCCCTGCATTTAGGGACGATCGAAGGACATTTAGAGATCGTCCAGGCCTTACTACAAGCCGGCGCTTTTGTCAATCACCGCAACCATTTTGGTGATACACCCTTGCTTATCGCCACGGTGCAGGGATACGAAGCGATCGTTTTAGAATTGTTAAAACAGGGAGCCGATCCTAACCTAACTCAGCAGGGAGAAACACCGTTAACTTTAGCTTTACAGCGCCAATTTACGGAAATCTGCCGTTATCTCCTCGACTACGGGGCTAATCCCAACGCCGTTTATCCCGATGGTAAAACCGTCCTTATGAAAGCTTGTGAGGACAATAATAGTCAATTGGTGCGTTGGTTAATCGATATCGGCGCCGATGTCAATAAACTCGATTTTAGCGGCGCTTCCCCTTTAATGTGGGCCAGTTATCACGGTTGTCTCGACACGGTTAAAGTCCTGTTAGACGGGGGAAAAGTGAACTTAAATCAGAAAAATCAAGGGGGAATGACCGCTTTAATGTTAGCTAAATTTAATCACCATCAGGCGATCGCTTCTTTATTACAACAAGCGGGAGCGATCGAGTAAGCTGCCCACTCATTTAAATTGCTTGTGGAGATGAGGCGATCGGCGATCGGCAGGAGATAGGGTGTTGGGGTGTTGGGGTGTTAGGGTGTTAGGGTTTTAGTTGAAATTCTCCCACTTTCCCACTTCCCCACGAGAAACTTTTTGCCGCAAACCCTAGATAGTCAACAACTGACCATGACCACGGTGATATTATCGGAACCGCCAGCTTTTTTGGCTGCTGCCACTAAATTCTCGACAATTTCCTGACAATCGGCACCGGTTTGCAAATAATCGCTAATTTCCTCGTCGGACAGTTCTTCCGTCAAACCATCACTACAGAGAATCAAACTATCGCCGGATTGCAGATCGAGGGGAGACACGGTCACTGGGGGCAAATTGCGACGACCAAGGCATTGAAATAAAACGTGCCGCCAAGGGTGGTTTTTGGCTTCTTCTTCGGACAGATCGCCCATTTTTATCGCCCTAGCTACCCAGGTATGATCCTCCGTCACCTGTTCTAATTTTTGCTCACGAAAGCGATAGAGACGGGAATCACCAATATGGGTGTACCAAGAGCCATCATCTCGGAAGATAGCCATGACTAGGGTTGTCCCCATGTCCTGTCTTTCGGGATTTTTCAGCTGATCTTCGATAATCTTCTCGTTAGCGACGGTAATTGCCTCCTGCAGCAATTCCCCAGCAGTCAGGGGCGAATTCCAGTGTTCTTCTAGATGAGCTTGGATAGTTTCAGTGGCGATTTGACTAGCTTCCTGGCCCCCCGCATGACCCCCCATACCATCAGCAACGATAAAAAAGCGCCGCTCGGGGTCGATATAATAACTATCCTGATTAACCGATCGCACTACACCAGGATCGGTCAGTCCTCCAAAAGAAAGATTGTTCATCGAAATTTCTGCTTTTAACACAATATTTATTATCCCGCAATCAATTACATCATGCGATCCTGACGTTCAATTTTTCGCCAGAGTCTCACAAGAGCTATCCCCGGCAGCAGGGAAATTGCCATCGGCACTAAAGTTAACCAACCAAAACCACTGACGAATAGAAGCGTCGCTGAGATAAGTAAAGCACTGATCAGTAAAGTATAGTTGGTTCCCATTTGAATCATACCCAATCGCCGTAAAAGTCGATCAGATTCGCTGGAACGCACCCGGACACGGATATCACCCCGTTCTAATTTTTCGATCGTATCATCGATGCGTCGGGGTAAACTCAGGGCGGTGCTGCTCACTTGGGCTGCTTGTCGTCCTAACTCATCGAGGATATTACTGCCATTATTTCCTGTCATATCATTTACTAATTGCAGGGCAAAAGGTTGGGCCACTTCCATAAAGTTAAATTCGGGATCGAGTCCTTTGCCTACCCCTTCTAGGGTGGAAAATGCCCGCATGACGAAGGTAAAGGTAGCGGGAAAGCGAAAAGGCTGATCGTAGGCGATTTCATAGAGATCATCGCTGATAGAGGCCACGGATTGCTCCTCAAAGGGTTTATCCATGAAGTTATCGAGCATATACTGGATCGATCGCCGCACTGCTCCCATATCACCATTAGCAGTTAATGCTCCTAAATCCACCAGAGAAGTGACCACGCGATCGGCATCTTTTTGGGCAATTCCCAAGAGAGTCTGCATTAATTTTTCGCGCACGTTGGTTTTGATTTGTCCCATCATGCCGAAATCGTAGAAAATTAGGGAGCCATCACTATCAACGGCAATATTGCCAGGGTGAGGATCTGCGTGAAAAAAGCCGTTATTGAGTAGTTGAATTAGATAAGCTTTTGCCCCTAGTTTAGCCAACAATTTGCGATCGAGTCCGGCCGCTTCTAGGGCTTCATAATGACTGATTTTGATGCCGGGGAGGTATTCTAGGGTTAAAATCCGGGGAGAGGTGTAGCGCCAATAGACTTTCGGTACTTTGACCCAATCTTCCCCGCGAAAATTACGGCGAAAAGTGTCAGCGTTACGACCTTCGTTGAGATAATCGGTTTCTTCCCAGAGGATTTTACAGCATTCTTCATAAATACCAGTCCAATCGCGACCTTTACCCCATTTGGGATGATTTTGGAAGTATTGGGCGATTTTTTTTAGGATGGTCAGATCGATACTAAATAATTTTTTCAATCCGGGCCGTTGGACTTTGACCACCACATCTTCCCCGGTCTTCAGTTGGGCCCGGTGAACTTGCCCTAAACTAGCGGCTGCTAGGGGAATAGGATCAAAGCTTTTAAAGAGTTGATTGAGGGGTTTACCGAGGGATACCTCGATGATTTTGCTGGCCTGTTCGTAGGTAAATGCGGGAACCTGATCCTGTAGTTTCGATAATTCTTCCACATATTCGAGGGGAAAAAGATCGGCCCGGGTGGAGAACAGTTGACCGACTTTAATAAAAGTTGGACCCAATTCTAGCATGGTTTCCCGAATCCAAGCGGCTTGTTTTCTGCGTCTGCTGGCGAGTTTTTCCTCACTATAGCCGCCGTTATAGCTCCATTTTTTACCGTTGAGCCAGAATTGATAAAGTACAGTCAGAACGAATCGCCAAATATCTAGACGACGACGATTGATGGAATAGTTTTCTCGATTCCAACGATAGCTATTTTTGGCGACTTGGAGGGCCGGCATTGCTGGGTTTAACTCTGGGGTAACGGGGACGGGTAGAAGGGCTGACACGCAGTTTTTGGGGCTTTAAAGCGACTAAAAGAGGGGTTTTGGTTAATTCCGGTAGTTTTTTAGTTCCGAGCGCAATTGGGCGATTTCGGCCCGCATTTCGTCGATGTTTTCCTGCACATCGGCGCTGGAGGAACCACTGGAGTCTGTACCAGTATATACTCCCTTTTCCATGGCTCGATCGGCTCTCATTTGCACTTCTTCGACGAATTGCCGCAGGTTTTCCCGTTGTTCGGCATCAAATTTGCCTAATTCGCTTAAAGCGTTGGTAAACGCATCTTCTAGCTGTTCACTGACCACTTCAGCGATCGCTCGTCCGAGGAAAAAGGCGTGAATAACGGGGTTAGTCATAATCTTAAATGGATGTTTTCGCTTGCTGGGGTTTGTGGACGGGAAAGGCGATAATAGATTCCCTAACTACTAGGTTAGGCGACAGAACCAGAAAAGGCAAATCGTTTTTCTGAAAAGGGAGGTGAGACCAAATCCGTTTTCAATAGTGTGATTAACTCTCAAGTTATGAATTGTTTCTCCCTTCTCCCTTCTCCCCACACCCTACACCCTACACCCTACACCCCACTCTCCTATGCCTTTTAAACAGGATTTAGTATGAGACTGGGAGGTTAATCGACAAAATTAGGGGAAAGAAAGGGTGCTAAGGGAGCAAAATCCGATTCGATCGCGTCGAGAATTATCGCTGAAATCAACCCGATTAGCGAAATAATAGTGTCATCAACAATATCAGTCCCCGGAGAGTTAAGATGCTCAGAAAACGTTTATTAATCCCCTTAATATTATCCCTAGTCACTTTTGGTTTAGTGGTGGCCTGTAATTCCGGCACTCCCACCAGTCAAACTAACCCCAGTCCCGCAGAAAACGCCGCCACTGCTGCTATCCCTATCGGTGCAGCTTTAGCTCAAACCAGCAATCTCGCCCTATTGGGACAGGAACAGGTGATCGGTGTCAAGATGGCTGAAACATATTTTAATAAAAAGGGCGGAGTCAATGGAACACCGATTAAAGTTATTATCCAGGATGTGGCTGGGGATGAACAGGGCGCAATCAACGCCATTAATACCCTGATCACCCAAGATAAGGTGGTGGGTATTCTTGGTCCGTCCCTGTCCCAACAAGCTTTTGCCGCTAGTCCGATCGCCGATCGAGCTAAAGTTCCCATTCTCGGTCCGTCTAATACCGCTAAAGGTATCCCCCAGATCGGTGAATATGTGGGTAGGGTGTCCGCTCCTGTGGCTGTGGTCGCTCCCAATGCGGTTAAAACCGCTTTAAAAATCGATCCCAAGATTAAAAAAGTGGCTGTCTTTTTTGCCCAAAATGATGCTTTTAGTAAATCGGAAACGGAAACTTTTCAAGAAACCCTGAAGAGTTTAAATCTTGATATCGTCACCGTGCAGAAATTCCAAACCACCGATACAGATTTTCAAAACCAAGCCACCGCCGCTATTAATATTAAACCGGATTTAGTGATTATTTCTGGTTTGGTTGCTGACGGGGGCAATTTGGTCAAACAGTTGCGACAATTAGGCTATCAGGGGTTAATTATTGGGGGCAACGGTTTAAATACCTCTAATATTTTCCCGGTTTGTCAAGCTCAATGTGATGGTATTCTCATTGCTCAAGCTTATAACCCGGAATTAGATAATCCTATTAATCGGGATTTTGTCGCCGCTTATACAGCAGAAAATAAAAAAGCACCGCCCCAATTTACCGCTCAAGCTTTTACGGGAATTCAAGTTTTTGTCGAGGCCTTAAAACGGGTAGATGATAAAAATAAACTCAGTACACTTTCCCTCGAACAAATTCGCCAACAATTAAATCAGGAAATTTTAGCGGGTAAGTATGTGACTGTCCTGGGAGATATTGCTTTTACTCCCGAAGGGGAAATCATTCAGGATAAATTCTCCGTGGCACAAATTAAAATGGATGCCGATGGTAAAAATGGTAAATTTACTTTTGTGAAAAATTAATCAGTAAAGGGTTCTTCTCATTTCTATCTCGTTGCAAGGAACTCCCTTGCAACGCATTTCCAGAGGTTCTAGCTTTTGTGTCATAATCAGACACGCCATAAACTAGGCGATGTTCTTTTGTAATGCGTCGTGACCATAATCCTGATAGTTCATGTTTTAATGCTTCTGGTTTTCCTAATCCAGAAAAAGGCTATCTTTGAACATCTTTAATAAGGCTGACAATTTTAGCGTAAACTTTTTTATCTGCGATCGCCCATTAATTAAACTAATCAAAACTTCGGGTTAGAAAGGCGACTTTCCTCATAAGTTAGCAGCATCTACATAAATATAACTATCAGGATTTTTAAGAGATTCTATTGCCTCTTGGAGATGTTGACGGTTAGCTTCTGTGGAAAGCAGATAGTCGGTTTCATCGATTTCAGCAGCTTCTTTAATCAACAAAATCGCTTCGACAACTGTTCCTTCTGGTAAGTCGAGGGGAGGTAAACTAAGTTGACCATTTTTGATAATTGTTTGGTATTTTAGTGCATTCATATAATTTTACTATTCTTGAGATTTTATTAATTGTAGCAGTTTCAACGATAACTTGGATATTCTCGTTTCTGTATAGTCTTACCTCGTTGCAAGGGTATCCCTTGTAACAGATTTCCAGAGGTTCTAGCTTTTGTGTAACCCATCAGGGAAGGGAGGGAGACACTCCCTCCCTTGTCCCCAGTGTTAAGAGTGTTGTACATAGATAAACAGGCGATTTAGTGGGAAAAATGCGCTCGCTGTGGGTTAATCCGGTTAGAAGCGGCTCAATTTAGCTAATATAAACAGAATTTTGCCACAAAAGTTCTTGTAAATCTAGCTAGGGGTTGCTGAATAAATCTAAGTGGGTGGGTGGAATTAAATATAAGATGAACGTAGAAGCATGAAACCCAACGCCCGCTCATGTTACACTACCGCTAACCCATCCTACAAATAATTGTGCCTCCCTACTTAAGTGTTCTGATAATTGGAACAGAGATCGCAATATATTCGATATGCTATAATCTTGAGCAGTTTCGTTAGTAGTTAAATCCATGCTAGTTTTAGCCGGTGATATTGGTGGCACTAACACCAGGTTGTGTTTGGTAGAAACAGACGGAAAAAATGAATCAACCCTCCGAGAAGAAATTTATCCGAGCGGCAATGAGGGTTTAGTTCCTTTAGTGCGACAATTCCTGGGTGATGAGTGTAATGTTTATAAGGCTTGTTTTGCTTTGGCTGGCCCTGTTCTGAACAACAAATGTAAAATCACTAATTTACCTTGGCCAGAATTAGATGCGGCCCGGTTACAAGAAGAATTGAACATTGCTAAAGTGAGTCTTATTAATGATTTTGTAGCAATTGGCTACAATATTGTCTTAGAAAAAAATAAATCTTTAGTTACTTTACAGGAAGGTGAATTTTTGCCTGATGCGCCGATCGCGATTATTGGGGCGGGTACGGGTCTGGGAAAGGCGTTTGCAGTTCCTGAAGGTGATAGCTATCGAGTGTTTCCAACGGAAGGAGGCCACGAAAGTTTTGCTCCTGATAATTTGTTAGCTCAGGAGTTATTAGCATATCTTCGGGCCGACGGCAAGGTTGATGTGGAACGGGTGGTTTCTGGCCCAGGAATTGTTGATATTTTTCGTTTTTTGCAGGATCGCAAGTTTGCTTCTGAAGATGTGGGTGATTTTTTAAGTCAATTTGATCCTGGGGCGGCGATCGCTAAAGGAGCAGCAGCAGGTCATTTTCTTTGTCAGCAAACAATGGCAATTTTTGTAGAAGCTTTTGGGGCCGCCGCAGGGGATATGGCGGTGAGTTTTTTACCGTTTGGCGGTTTATATATTGCGGGGGGAATTGCAGCCCAAAATATTGAATTGATGCAAAATGGCAGTTTTATTAAGGCATTTACAGATAAGGCACGGGTTAATCCTGTTTTGCTAGAAAAAGTTCCTGTCCATATTGTTTTGAATACCCTGGAGGGATTAAGAGGTGCAGTAAAATACGCTGCTACAAAAATGTAGGAATATACGGGCCTCCACAACTTTGCTATTTACTGCTCATAATAAATAATTTATTTTCAGCAATAAAACGAGCAGCGAATCTGGCGGCCCCTCGCAGAACAATGTCTTCCTCCTGATACACCATAACAGGAATACCGTGATTTGCAAGTCCAGCATTTTCTCCTTTTGTAGTGAATCGCTCCATAAAAATTCTTTTCAAATTTTCATCTTTAAACCAGTCGACAGGAAGTATTGTTCCTCCAATATACAAACCCCCTTTTGGTAAATAGTCAAGGGCAATATTACCTGCTTCTGATGCCCAAAGAGAGATAAATGTTTCTATTGTTTTTAGGCATAAAAGATTAGGTTGTTCACTATTTCCGAATACTTCAGCAACGATTAAAGATGAAATCTCAGAAATAGTTAATGATTCATTACCTTCATCGCGATCCAGTTTCTCAATTGCTATTTTTATGTGTTCAAGTTCTGGCTCATTTTCTTTTTTGAGACATTTATATATTTTTATTAATCCACTACTGGAGAGAAAAAATTCCCAGCTAATTTGCTTATTATCATTTCGTTCAGACCAATATTTCCATAAATCCATATCATCAGTTGAACTTACAGAAAAATCCCTATGCCCTCCCTCCGAAGATTGAGGAATAAACTCTTTCTCCTGATCATCCCATAACCATAAAGCTTTACCTAAACCACCACTAACTAACATCAGGGAACGAGGAGCTTGGGGATCTAATTCCAAGTTAATTTTATTAAGTTCTTCTAAATGTTCTTCATTTCCCAGGAAAATACTATAACCGATGGCTTCCATGTCGTTTATAAAAGACACAGGTAAATCGTAAGGTAATTTTTGGCTAAAGCTCTTTTCAGAAAAAATGGAAGTCTCTAAGCCGAAGTCAGGTCTTTTAATCCTAGAACTTTTACCTTGTTCTCTGTCATCAACTTCCAGAGGACCAGCTACACCAAAACAAACACTTTCAATGTTTTCCTTTTCATCGGGACAATCATTAAAAAAGTCGTCAATCATCTCAGAAAGATTTTGCTTGTATTTTTCTAGCGGAAAATCTTTTTTATAGGCAGGATTTGGATCGATTTCATATTTTTCTTGTTTTGTATTAAAGGTGTATTGAAATAATGCCAGAGTGGTTGTCGGCCCGTCAATCTTACCAGCTAAAATAACCATAAAAAATACCTTTATTTTGATAATGTGGAGTGATTGTACAAAAAACAAGCTTTTTCAGATGTCCAAACAAGTAGATTAATTAACGAAGAACTTTTTCTAACTCCTCTTGAATTTTTTCAAATTTTCCTTCACATTGAGCTAGAAAGAGTCCTGGCATATCAACTTCAGAGTTGCTAATAAAGCAAATTGCAAAAGGATTACCTTGGATTTTTGTGAAATGAGATATTACTACCCCTTTTTCTAAGGTAAACATGACATAGCTCAATTTACCAAAATTTGTTTTCTCTCCAAAATTATCAAGAATATCAGGAATTGTTTTTAGCTTGGCGAAACTAACAAGTGTTTCAGAACGAACAATTTGGTATAAGCTGGAATTATTTGATTCCAAATTACTGTTTTTCCCAGAAACCATCCCAGCCTTTAGCCCTAGTATAACAATGGCTTCTATTTCGGTAGCATTTTCTACAATTTTATTGAGTAGGGAGTCAAGATCGTTGTTTTGTGCCATTTTTTTTACGTCATCCTTAAAGATACGATTAAGAGAATGCTGAATACTGATTTGGGGAGTATCAGAGGTTCTCATGCCCATAATATCATAAGTTAGCAATTTTATTTCGTCAATAAAATCAAACTTATTATCAAGAACTTCCCCCTTAGCCTCTTGAACTATCTTTTCTATGATGGTCGCGTTGTTGTTGATCCATTCATCGAGATAAGACCGCAGGACAGGATCATTTTGTTCAGGGATATTAGCACGACACCATTTCAATAAATTTATAGCACGAATTCGCTTACATTCTGATAATTTTTGATATGTCCAGCGTTGGCTAAAGATATTTTCATAAATGGGATTAGCTATTTCTAATTGCTGATCAAGTTTAACAACTAATCCTAGTTCTATCAGTTTGGTATCTTCTCTGATTTCATCAAATTCAATCTTGCCTTGTAGCAAAATTTGTCGATATTTAACTATCAACCAAAAAGACTCAGAAGATTGATGATTGGTTAAGCGTTGTTCAATTAAACGAAAATGTTCGGCTAACTTAGAATCTTGCCAGTTGTTGATGATTTGGGTTTTTACTAATTGCTCAATCCAGTTATGATAGTTGGTCGTAAAAATTTCAGTTTTATTTACCACTTCTAAAAGTTCTCTTAGTAGAAGAGGCTCATGTCTAGTCCATTGTAAAATCTCTCGGAGTAGAAAATCGGAGTAGTTATTTTTCCCTTGTAATGATGGTCGAAAAGTTGTGATCAATGAAACAGCTTCAGATTGAACAGAAGGTGAAGCTTTCGCCCAGACTTCTGCCACTAAACTGGTCATTACAAATTCAATCTCTCCTTCCTCTAATTTAGGTGTGGGCTTTTTTCCTAGCCATTCTAGGGCCAGTTTTAGATCATTATTTTGTAATAAATAAGATGATTCTTGACGATCCGAATCTTGCCAACCTCGAAAAGCTTTTTTATAGGGACGGAGTCCCGCCATGACTTCCTTGATCCAGTTTTGATCTAGAATTTTTTCATAAATCTTGTTGAGTATTCTTAAATTATGCTCCTTATCTAGAATTATAAAACACATATCTTTTAGTTTACGATGTTGTGGATTTTTTTCATCAAAGCGAATCGGCTCCTTTTGATAAATTTTTTCAAAGGTAGAAATCAAGGCAAAACTATCAATACTGGCATCATCTTGATTTGAAAATTGGCCTTGATCTTTGATAAATAGCTCATCATCTTTAAAACGATTCAGGTGCGATAAAACTAAATTTTCTAGCCAACCTTGAACTTCATCCTGTTGTAAATCTACAACGTTATTGTTTTTAGCAATATTAAAAACTATTCTATTGAATTTATGTAACCCTCCTGTCAAATCATTGGCCGATTGAATTATACTTTCCATCGTCCCTTCATTGATCTGTAAATCAGAAAATAAATTTTTGACTTCTTGCCAAAAAGTCTCCGATCGATCCAAAAAATTACCTTCTTTTTCATAAAGCTTCCCATTATCCTTGTTAAATTTTATCCTCCATTGCTGTACCCGATCACATTTGGTTCCGTACAATAAGTAACGTTCTTGTAGATCATAAGCCAGATTATTAGTTTCTTTCCATTTTTCCCATTTTTCCCAATTCTCAAATTCTTCAATATATAAACGCAGTTTTGCTTTCTCTTGTTCAACCCAATTTAGATTAAAAATATCTTTATATATGGGATTATAAAGTCTTAATTGACCTTCATCTTCTAAAACCAAACCAGACAAAGTTAGTTCTATTTGCTCAGGAGTATTTTGATAGTGTATCTGCTCATTTTCCCAAACTTCTTTGTATAGCCCAAGCCGATCAAAAGCTTTTGCTTCATTATCCAAAAGACGTTTTTCTATTGTTTGAAAATGAACAGGTTCATCTTGAGTTTGCCAATTATTAATAACCTTTAAATTTACAACTTGTTCAACAGTAGTAAACGGGTTACTCTGACGTTCTTTTACTATAAGATGACAAAGTTTTTGAGTTAAAAAAGGTTGTCCTCCAGTCCAATGAATAATTTCTTCCATTAATTCTTTAGATGCGCTTTCTGATGTTTGTAACTTTTCACCCAGCATTGTTATTAATGGTTGAACCTCATCTAACTTAAACGGTTCCAGGGTGATCGCCTGACCAAGATTAAATGGAGTAGATTTAGGATCCCGAATGAAATTGTTGGGGGAAGTTGTTCCCACTATGCAGTAAGTCAAGCGATTATAAGGATTATTATCATCTCCTGGCTCTCTTTTTTCAGAGCAAGAACGAATAAATGCAAAAAAAGCATCGGTGTTCGCAGGTTCAGAAAACGAAAAAAGACGATCTGCTTCATCAATAAAAATCACAACTCTTCGATCTAGTTGCTTAAGTACATATTCTTCAAGAAAATTTATATGTCGTTGCAATGGAGCTATATCATCTCCAAAACTCTTCCACCATTGGTCCAGTTCTTTTGTTGTCATGATTCGCAAACTTTCAGCTTTAGCTATTGTTTCAGTGATTGCGAAACACCATTGTCTCCAATTCATCTGTGATATTGCTACATTATTTAGATCAATGATCACAGAATCAACTTTTGGATTACACTTCTTTAAACGATCAACAATTTTAATACGTAAGCTGGATTTTCCAGTCTGTCTAGCATTTAATATATAGCAATAGTTGCCTTTTGTTAATTCTTGAAGTAACTCATCATCTGATGTTCGATGAACATAAGTTTGATTACTTAAGTGTAAGCGACCGCCAACGGTAAAGCCTGTTGAATTTTCTGTCATTTTTAACTCCTTAACTTGAAATTAAAGTAATTAAGTAGTATATACAAGAGAAATTTTATAGAAGAGAAGGTTTGATAGCTGTCATTCGTCATCGCTCCATTCTTCAAAAAAAGCTACAGCAGCTTTGCCAACTGGACTATCTGTAATATAATAGTCGATAACCGCAAAAAAAGCAGCTCTGCTAGACTGAAACAATCGATCTCTATTGAAGAAATTTTGTCTTAAAACAAGAGACCATTTGCTTTTATTATTTCCTAGTTTTAGATTGTCGTTTAATCTATTAGAAACAAGTTTTTTTGCTTCTTCCTCAGTAATATCAGGGGAAATGTCACTTAGCAGTTGACCAACTTCCTGCATAAATAAAGAAGAAATAAAATATAAACGATATAAATCACAGCTTGAAACGAAACAACCATTATCAGCGTTTTTGATTAATCCTAAACTACGCAAGTTAAATGCAGATTTTTGAGGTAAATCTACTGAGTTTGGATATTGTTGAATTATTTTAATATAATCATTTTTAAGATATTCGTGGCTCTCCTTGGATAGAGTTTCTAGAATTTCTCCAAGATGATGATTGAAAATCCCTGTTTGTGTAGGAGATTCCTCCTTTACTTGTTGTAAAGTTTGAGTCGGGTTTCTTCGTAAATACTTGAAGGATTCATCTAAAAGAAAAGGATGACCCCCCACAAAATCAACAAAATCCTCCAGGATTAGCTCATTAGTCCTACTGGGATTTTCCTGTAGATAAAATCTCAATAATCTTTCTGCTTGTAAAGGTGAAAATCCAGTTAATCCAGTTAATTCATTCACTCCTATACCAACATTAAATGGTGAGTGATTAATATCAAGTTCTGGGTAGTCATCTGTTGAATTAACAAGAATCAATTTCAAATTTTGCCACTGTAATTCTGTTTTTTCGTGCCATGCTCGCAACAAACAACAAAAATCTTCAAAAATATTTACTTTATCAAATAAAACCTCAAACCGATCAAAGCTAACGACTAGCCCTCCCTCATCAAGTAAATATTCCTCAAAATAATTAGTAGATTTTATTACACTTTCAGTTTCCCAAGTTTCAGAAATTTTACTTTCAATATCCTCATCCTCCATTTGTAAACACCTAGAAATTTCAGCACATAGTGACCTCTGAAATTGGTCATAATCATTAAAAATTGGATTATTCGGTCCCCACTCCGAGAAATCAATACTAGCGGTTCGGTATCCAAGGCTTCTAGCATAATCTAGAGTTTTTCTTAGTAGGAGAGTTTTGCCCATTTTTTGAGGAGCTTTAATACGAATCAGGCCTCCAGGATTTTGGCTCTTCTCGACTTTGTGTGATAATTTTTGCTTATGGAATCGTGAAATGCTTATCGGGCAAGACTTTTAGGGCTATTTTGCGGAAGAAAGTATCAGTATAGACCTCGTTTCCACACAGAAACCAGAAGAGCCGGATTTTGAATTGCCTGACGACAGGTCTCCTCGATAGGAGGGCGTTCTATGTATATAGGAGTCATTGCTTGCATTAACACCTCGACTTAACAAACGCTATTTTGAGTTATGGGTTTCAGTATAGCAAAATTGGGCAGTTCAGCAATTCCCCCTTGAAATACAGTTCTTCTCCAGAGCAACTGATCTTTACACCGGTTGCTTTATTACTTTGGCACAGCCAATTCCCTATTCGATAAACTTTTTGATCGCTGTGGACGAATCTGGTTAGAAGCAGGTCAATTCAGCTAATATAAACAAAATTTGGTAGCATCTCACCTTTGTAACCTTTAAATCAGGTTTTTATGTCAAGCTATTTTGAAAGCCTTGCTAGAAAACAGTTTTAGTGACAAGTATAACTACTAACCTGCATAAATGAGATGCTCCCCAAAATTTTGCCCGAAAAGGAGTTATAGATTTAGCTAAACAGGTTTTATTACTGTAACTGATGACCACAGCTACTACAAAAGCGATCGGTTGCCGCTACTTTTGCCCCGCATTGACTACAAAATCGCGTTTTGCTGACGGTTTTTGTGTCTCCCATGCTCATTTTCATATCTCCCATCTCCATTTCCATGGGGGCAAAATTCATCGACATATTACCCATTTTCATCGGTTGCATCGGTTGCATCGGTTGCATCGGTGAGGAGGAGAAACTGGTAGCGGTTGTCGATTGAGAGGACTGAGAAACTCCAGAGGTATGAGGGGAGGAAAAACCGATACTGCTTCCTTGAATTTGGATTCTGTGGGGTCCGGTTTTGGTGATAATTTCAATAATTGCCCCTTGGGGAATTATCTCTATTTGGGGTTCTTGTGTCCAAACTCCCGTAGCAAAACTACTGCTAGACTGCTGTTGTTGTCCCACTGCACCACTAGCGAGGGTTACAATCGTCTGCAGCCCCTGATTATCGAGATAGAGACGTTGTCCTGTGGGTAATTCACTATAAATAGCCATATTTTTGACAGTGAAAAGTAAAAAGTAAAAACCTAGTTCACACCCCTAGGATCCAGTCTAGCGAGGATAGAAATGTTAGAGGATTTTCTTAAGAATTTTATCGACAAAAAAAGGGTGGTTTTACCCACCCTCACCATGTCTCAAGAAAACAAACTTTTTAACGGACGCTACCGGCTAATTTATCGACCCGAATCGGTTTCATCAGGTACAATTTGAGGAATTGCCAAGCGTTAGAGGCGAAGATAGGCAATTTCTTCAGGAATTTAACCGGTGCGGCACTGTTTTCGCTATCGATCGCCCGTAATCCCTCGTTATTGCGAACACAAATTTCTAGGCGATCATAAAATTCAGGACTATCCACATCGAGAACAATCGGGAAGACGCGGCCGGCGGTTTCATTGGTCTTCTCGATCACATACTTATCGTACTCGCGAGCGTCCAAACCGAGAATGGCATAGAAACCGGAGCGCTGAGTATCATTGAGATACATCGTAGCGAAGACCGAAAGCAGGAAGAAACGACACCAGAGACGAGCGCGCCAATCATTAAGAATATCAGGCTGCGCACGCATGATCGCATCGAAGAAGTCCCCGTGACGGTTTTCGTCTTGACACCAATTCTCGAAGAAGTTAAAAATCGGATAAACCCGATCTTCGGGATGTTGTTCGAGATGACGATAAATGGTGATATAGCGCCAATAACCGATTTTTTCGGAAAGATAGGTGGCGTAGAAGATAAATTTCGGTTTAAAGAAGGTGTAGTTACGGCTTTTGGTTAAAAATCCCAAGTCAAGGGAGAGGTTAAAATCCGATAAAGCCTTATTAAGAAACCCAGCGTGACGCGCTTCGTCCCGGGACATGAGGTTAAAGCATTCTGCGAGGACGGGATTTCTGTTTTTTAAACGTCTGCCGAGTTCTTTGTAGAGAAGAAAGCCGGAAAATTCAGCCGTGCAGGATCTTTCCAGAAATTCCACGAATAAGCGACGAGTTTCGCCATCAATATGCTCCCAAGAGCGATCGAATTCTTGATTGCGAACGAAGTGATGCCGGTTATAATCGGTACGGAATTCCTCTAAAATCGCTTTCAGTTCTTCCTCGTTAGCGGCGATCGACATTTCCGCCATCGCTTCAAAATCAGTGGTATAGAAGCGGGGAGTGAGGATCGTTTCTTTAGCGGGAACTTTTATACCCGGACGGATTTCCTCGAATTCTGGTTTTTGGATCGTGCTGACCATAGGGATTATTGATTTTACTCTGGGATGATGTGATGGTTGAGACGAGTAAAGGCTCTGAGATGATAATGACCAGCCGTGAAAAAACGGCTAGGATTCACTATAGCAAGCTCTCAGCCCTAGACTCCCTTCCTGTTCATTAAAAGTTACAACTCTTAATTAAGCTGTGTAAACAAACGCGGCTTTTTCCCCAGGAGTCTTGACAACTGTTCGGAGATGTGGGGTGATATGGGGAAAACTTCTGGCGATTGCGCCTAAATAGAGTATTATGCAGAAAGTTTTCGTATATTTTTACTCTGGAGAGTGTTATGCAGAAAGTTGACCTATAATATGTAGTTATGCCGCTTAGTCCTTGGTAGGGGCGTAACCGGAGGCGAAGCTTTTGGGATGTAGGGTTAGACTGGCGGAAAGTTTTTAGTAAAATGTAATTTAAGGTTACTTGTGAGCAAACATTGCTCTGGAGAAAATTTCATAGTATAATCAGCGCCGAGCCAAATACATACTGAACGCAGATGCTTGAAGAATTTGTGAGCTTAGGGAAGTGGTGGCTTCCTAACAAACCAGAAGTAGTAGTTCCAGGAAAACTAATCTTTTCGCCTGAGAGTGGCGCAACATTAGAATTAATTGGTTCGTTTTATAGTTCACACCTTAAAGAGATAGGTCAGGTAAAGATTTCTTCCATTGAAGGGGAATCAAATCTAACATCAGGTGTACGACTTGACTTTATAAAGCCTGAGGAAATCATTATTCTCGGTTTGCTTGATAACAATGAAAAAATTACCTTATACAGGTGTTCTGGACAAGTTAAAAGCTTTGAATTTACAAAACTCACAGCGAGTCTTTCATTCAATGTCAGGTATGTTTTTAGAAAAATTCACTTTGAATATGAACAGGACATAAAATTTAAATCTATTTCTGTTCAATATTCTCATCTAGAGAAATGGGTTGGCAAATCTGGAATGCAGTTTTCTGTAGAAGAGAACGAAATATGGATGAGTTATCAGCCGCCATCGAGTATTCATTTGGCGAAAATTGGCAGTCTGGATTTATATATTACCTTTTCTTCAGTATGTGTTTATCCATTTTACCCTGACGCGTACAATGCAAGTATTGAGCAAAAAACTTATCTGACCATACAAAATCCCTGCAATAAACCAATAGATGATTGTGTCAATTTATTGATAAAATTTAGTGATTTGTTAAGCTTTGCAATGACAAAAGCAACTTCAGTAATTAAGGTTACTGGGAAAGCAGATGTCATTCATGAAAAGCCTGTACAGCAAGCAAATGGAGATTTCACACTGGAAAAAGAGGCGCGGGAAACTCAAGTCATCATAATATTTGATTTATGGAATCCTACGAAGAGTTCTGAGATAAACTTGTCCCACGATAAAATGCTATTTCGATTTAGTGATGTAGAAAACAATTTGGGATCATTCTTTGAAGCATGGATTAATAAAAGGGAGGAATATGAACCTGTTTTTGACTTGTTAATGGCAACAATGTATAGCTCTAGCCTTTACTTGGGTTATAAATTTCTAAATATAATCCAAGCTTTGGAGGCTTATCATACAAGCAAGTATGAAGATTCATATCAAGATAAAAAGATTTACGAAAAAGGACTTTATAAGAAATTTAGAGAGGTATTGGACAAATTTCCAAGTGAAAGTGATAATCAAGAAAATGGAATTAGTGATGAGTTTAGAAAGGCTTTAAAGGGAAAACTAAAAAATCAAACAAGCTTTACTTTAGAGACAAGACTCAAAGAAATTCTTAATAAAGTGTCCTCCTTGCTGCCAAATAATTTTATAGGAAACGAAAAAGATAGGGAATTATTTTCTAAGAGAGCTTCTGCAACTCGGAATGCATTGACGCATCATAATAAAGAAAAACGACAACAGGCGGCAAGGGGTCGGGAGTTATTTCAACTTTTTCATACGTTGACTGTGATTCTACAAATTTGCTTATTAAGAGAGCTAAACCTTCCCGATGAGTCTATTAAAATTCTTGTAGAGCGAAATAGAGCAGATCAGAAAGAATGGCGACCACCTTCAAACTGATTAACCACTCACGATTATATTGCTTGTTAAGTGCGATCGCCGATCTTGTAGGGTGCGTTCCCTAATGCAAGTCCTACTGCTCCACTGATCGATTTTTGGGGAACGCACCATGCACATTTATTGCAGCCGTGGGTTAAAGTGCGATGCTGCTCTGGTGGGTTGAGTTCTGGATTGGCAACCTGTCACCGAGCAAACCCGACGATGTTGGAATGATTCTGATAGCTGACGGCTAATAGCTAAGGGTTATCAATGCTAGGATAAAGGCTTGAGTAGAGAACGATCGAGCCAAAGCCATGTCATCGACAGAAGT
>NZ_JADBUB010000105.1:0-3217 GCF_020245865.1 Microcystis sp. M169S2 | reverse complement strand
GCTTTCAAGACTCGGTTAACAATTTGTAATATTCCTTGTTGACACCCTTACTGACAAAGAAAAAACTGAAATCAAGTCAGGATAAGGGTTGGAGTGCTTACTGCAAAAATTGTTAAGAAAGATCCCTATAAGGGATAGCTTATCAAGGGGGGCAGGGGGGATCGAACCTAAAATCCATTTTTAATTTAATTATAACCAGCTACTTACCTTGAAGGTTCAATATCGAAAAAGATTTCTCAAAGATTTGAAGGCATTGAAAAACCAGCCTGTTTATGAACAAATTTTACAGCTTGCTTTTAGAGATTTACCCAATGCCAAATCATTGCAGGATTAAGAATATAGTTGAGAATATGCCCGATGCTCTCAAAAATGAACTTTTACATTATGCCGAATATTTGCTCACTAAGTCTGACCAAACAGAAGAAAATAAACAAGCAGCAAAAGAATCCGTAACTGTTAAAAGAACTTTAGCTGGTTCAATAAAAGGAACTTTCGTTTTACCTTTAGCTAATGACTTTGATGCTCCCTTAGAAGACTTTGAGGACTATAGGTAATGAGGAGTGCTTTAATAGATACTCATGTCTTTATCTGGTTAGCTGAGGATTACCCAATTTTGCCTGTTTCGCTGCGAGATAGTCTTGAAAATACCGATAATGTTTTTGTAAGTATTGCTATGGCATAGAACGAGTTAGTTAGGACGCTTTCAATTTTCAAACTCTTATCGGTCAAGGGTTTCAGCGATTGATTGTCCTAACCACCCCGCTCTTTGCTATAGTTTTTGGGAAATATCGATCAAGGTAAAAATTGGTAAACTCTCTCTCTGTTCTGAAATGACGATAACTCAAAAAGATTGGGATTGAATTGCTGTGATTACCACCGTATTGATAATATCGGGAACGGTACAACCGCGACTGAGATCATTGACAGGTTTTTTTAATCCCTGTAGGATTGGACCAATCGCTAAAGCTTTCGTTTCCCGCTGCACGGCTTTATAGGTATTATTACCTGTATTCAGGTCAGGAAAAATAAACACCGTCGCTTGGCCCGCCACCTCTGACCCCGGCATTTTTTGGGCGGCTACTTCCTTATCCACGGCCGCATCGTACTGAATTGGCCCTTCTAGCTTCAAATCGGGGCGTTTTTCCCTAGCGATTTTGGTCGCTTGTCGTACTTTTTCCACGTCTTCTCCCTGGCCCGATTGACCTGAAGAATAGGAAAGCAGGGCGATTCGAGGTTCAATTCCGAATTTTTGGGCGGTTTCGGCAGAAGATAGGGCTATTTCGGCTAATTCCTCGGCACTGGGGTCGGGATTCACCGCACAATCCCCATAAACCAAGACTCGATCCTCTAGACACATAAAAAAGACCGAGGAGACGATCGCACAATCGGGCTTAGTTTTGATAATCTGGAGTGCAGGCCGAATCGTGTGTTGAGTGGTATGCACTGCCCCCGATACCATACCATCAGCATCGCCTTGATACACCATTAAAGTGCCAAAATAGGAGACATCCTGAGCATAATCCCGGGCCATGTCGAGATTCATTCCCTTGGCTTTTCTCGCTTCGTAGAGGGTCTGCACATAGCTTTCAAAATGGGGACTAGCCACGGGGTCAATAATTTGCAGGCGATCGAGATCGAGAGTGATACCATGTTTTTTAATCACCATTGCAATCTCGTCTGGTTGTCCCAAGAGGGTTAAATCGACGATATCCTGTTCGATTAAAACTGTGGCCGCCTGGAGGATGCGCGGTTCGGTTCCTTCGGCCAAAACGATGTGACGTTTTTGCGCTTTGGCCTGTTGTACGAGATTATAGGTGAACATCTTCGGGGTAATCCCCTGGGTCCGCAAAGTGCGAATTTGCGCTTCTAGGCGATCGAGATTGATGTTACTGTGAAAAAGCTGCAGACTGAGGTTAATTTTATCGTAGTCCGTTGAGGTCAGGGTGGTCCGCACATTGTGGATGCGTTCGGCCGTGGTATAGGTATCGGTGGTGACGGAGAGAATCGGTAAGGGATCGGGCAAACCTTCAATTAAACGGGCGATCGAAGGATTGAGGTTATGACCTGCTGTTAAGACTATACCAGCTAATTGGGGATAATTGGCTGATTGGTGGGCCTGTAACATCCCGATAATCACATCGCCGCGATCCCAAGGAGTGATAATTAAACTATCTTCTTTTAACCGCTCTAGGGCATTTTGCATCTGCATGGCCACCACCAGAAAGTTACTAGCTAAACTATCTAATCTGTGCTGTCCGTAGAGAACTTTTGCCTGCAATTGTTGGGCGATTTCTGCCACTCGCGGGCTGCTCAGTTTGGCATTGTGGGGAATCACTCCTAGGGCATATTCTTGGGGAGGAAAAATTTTAGTTAGGGTTTTCCGTAATTCCTCTATTTTTTCCTCTTCAGCTTGATTGATAATAATCCCAATCACCGTACAACCTTTATCTTGGTAGGTGTCGCAGGAAATCAGGATCGGACTAAGGGCATCTTCGATACTGCGCTGGTAGGCATTACCTAATATTAAGATGGGATGGCCGAGATTTTTGGCGATTTCTGTATTTAGTTCAAATTCAAAGGCGGAATTTTCTTGCAGATAATCGGAACCTTCACAGAGGATAAAATCATATTTATTTTCTAAGTTTTTAAACTTTTTGATAATTCTTTCAATGATTTCATCAAATTTTTGTTGTACCAATAAATCCTTAACTTCTTCGTAACATAAACCGAAGGCTTCTTCGTAGGTTTGTTCTAATTTAAAATAATTGAGGATTAAGTCAATGTCTTCGTCCCGATGACCTTCGGAACAGTCGAGAACAATTGGCTGGAAAAAAGCAACTTTATTAGTTTTGCGGAGAATTAAGTCAATAATTCCTAAAGCTACTAACGCTTTACCGCTTCCCGTTGCCGTCGTGCTGATATATAAAGAGTTAGTCATGGGTAGAGCAGAATAATAACGAGGTGGGATTTAATTGGGCTACCCCAACCTTGAGGTGAGCGATTGATCCCCCCTTAATCCCCCCTTGATCCCCCCTTAATAAGGTGGTTTTGATCCCCCCTTAATCCCCCCTTAATAAGGCTGTCCTTTAGTCACATCTTTCTTAACATTTCAAACCTTTGTAGCACAAGGCTTTCAAGACTCGGTTAACAATTTGTAATATTCCTTGTTGACACCCTTACTGACAAAGAAAAAACTGAAATCAAGTCAGGATAAGGG
>NZ_JADBUB010000104.1:0-5018 GCF_020245865.1 Microcystis sp. M169S2 | reverse complement strand
CTTCATCGTAAGACTCTCTGCTATTCAAAATGTGTCAAAATGTTAGAAAATTCCCTACCGCTTCTAATTCATTACCTTAAGTTTAAGGATGTTCCAGTTCCCTACACTTTTGCTTGATTCATCTTTACATCTGACAACGCCGAAATTTTTCTGTTTTTTCCCAAACCTTTTCTACCACTTTTTCCCCTGTTTTCTCTAACGCTTTATTGGCAATAATCGAATCAACTGCGATCGCTGCTCCTGTAAGAGGGTCCATAGATAAAATCGGGGTGATGAGGGTTAACTTACTTAACTGGTTTTTGGGGGTTAAGTTGCCAGCAATTAAACAACTCTTACCCCCATCATAGAACTTGTAATTTCATTTAGGCGGGTACTTCAATTTTACCCTGTCCGGCTAATCCAAAAGCGGCATGAACCACTTGCAGGGACCTGACTCCATCTTCCTGATTCACCACACAACTGATTTTTATATCAGAAGTAGCAATCATTAAAATATTAATTTTCTCCTTTGCTAAAGCTTCAAAAAAGCGTGCTGCTACCCCCGGTTGTCCTTCCATTCCCGAACCAACAATGCTCACTTTGGCCACATCATTATTAACCACCACTTCCTGTAAACCCAAACTTTCGGATAGTTCTAGGAGGATTTTTTGGGCGGAATTAGCATCAGCTTGGGGTAAAGTAAAAGCGATATCCCGTCGGGGAATACCATCGACAATGCGACAGCGTTGGGATTGAATAATCATATCAACACTGACATTTTTTGCCGCTAAAACCGAGAAAATTCTCGCCGCCATCCCGGGGCGATCGGGGACGTTACGAATGGCCATTTGTGCCTGATTATTATCTAGGGCAACTCCCCTGACTGGGACTAAATTTTTAGGGATTTCGCGATTAGCAACTTTAGCAGAATACTCCACTTGAAAAGCATCACAAAGGACTTTAATTGCTTTTTCTCCGTCCGCTTCATCGATGACACAACTGACTTTTACTTCAGAAGTGGAGATCATTTCGATATTAATTGCCGCCGCGGCCAAAGTGCTAAATATTTGGGCGGCAATCCCCGGCCGGCCGATCATACCGGCGCCGGTAATGGCGATTTTAGCGGCCCCGGATTCGATAATCACTTCCGCTTCCTCTGTATTAGTGGGATGGGAACGTAAAACTGGCGCGATTGCTTCGGCCACGGATTGGGCTTTTTTCAAGGCATTTCCCATCACCGTAAAGGCGATATCGTTGCTGTCACCCTCGTGAATTGATTGAATAATTAAATCCACGTCCACCTGTTGATGAGCGATTTCCCCGAATAAACGGGCAGCGATACCGGGACGGTCGGGAACCCGTAAAAGGGCGATTTTCGCCTGATTACTCTCAAATTCCACCGCATCCACTGCTTTTGTCAATTCCAATCCTTGCAGGGTGCGCGGTTTCGGTGCCGGAGATGTCACCCAAGTACCAGGCTCATCTGTCCAACTGGAGCGGACAACCAAGGGAACCCCGAAGTTTTTAGCGATTTCCACCGCTCGCGGGTGGAGAACTTTCGCCCCTAAACTGGCTAATTCGAGCATCTCATCGCAGGTAATTTCGTCTAAAAGACGCGCTTCGGGGACTAAGCGGGGGTCAGTGGTGAGAATACCAGGTACATCGGTGTAAATTTCGCAAAAATCGGCTTTTAAGGCGGCCGCTAGGGCCACGGCCGAGGTATCGGACCCACCGCGCCCTAGGGTGGTAATCTCTAGTTGATCACTATCGCTAACACCTTGAAAACCGGCGACAACAACTACTTTACCCTCCGATAGATGTCGGGAAAGGCGATCGGTTTTAATTTCTAAAATACGGGCCCGACTATGTTCGGATTCCGTGACAATTCCCACTTGAGCGCCGGTTAGGGAGATGGCCGGTTGTCCGATTTCCTCTAGGGCCATACTCATCAAGGCGATCGTCACCTGTTCCCCCGTGGATAATAACATATCCATCTCCCGGCGCGAGGGTTCGGCGGCGATTTGTTTGGCTAAATTGACCAATCCATCGGTGGTTTTACCCATGGCAGAAACGACCACCACCACGGTGTTTCCTGCTATTACCGTATTTTTGACCCGTTGAGCGACCGATTGAATGCGTTCCACGGAACCTACCGATGTACCACCGTATTTTTGGACAATTACAGCCATAGTTGTCAGCGCTAGAGACTTTCTATCTTTGTTCAATCTCCAACTTATCAAACTTCCTTAACGATAAGTGGTTTTGGTTAACATTCCTTATGTTTTATCGGACGTGATCTCAGTTTGGAGCTTTTGACTGGGAAAATATCCCGCGATTGAAATATCCGGACTCGGATAAGCTGCCGACTATCTAAATTAACCTGAATTCGGGTTAAGCAGATGGGGGTAAAAGCCAATCAAGACGAAGGCTAGGTTTTTTGGGTCGGTGACAATAAGCAATTAGTCCAGACAGAAGGTTAACCCCAAAATTCCCAGGGTAAGGATGCCTCGAATGTTCAATTTGGGAGATATTATACTAAATCCGTTGAGTATAGGCTACATATCAGGACAGGCAAAAGAGGAAATAAATAATCAGTCTTTAATAAGCAGATTTAGTATTATTGAATTTATCGTTAATTATGTCAATAATCGAGCGTTTACGAGATAAAAAAGTGATGCAATTCACACTTGAATTGGCGGTTTATCGATTACTCTACTTAAATCTTCTGTAAAACTTGGCCATAGACAAAATCAGCCAACTGTACCCCTCCACACTTTTCTATAGGGATTTAGTTCGATCGTAAAATAGCAACAGATCAAGAGATTACAGGTCAAATATGCCGAAATTTTTTATCTGGAGTAGTTATTGTGAAAACGTGCTGGAAAAACGCGCACCCTATCGTCAAGCGCATCTAGAGGAATTAAATCTGGGGAAAAAACGGGTAATTTTCATTAATATCGGACTAAGGGCAGATTTAAGCCAAGTTTTCGCAATTTATCAGGCAGCCAGCCAGAAGCGCGAGAATTAAACGATGGGGGTTCAGTTGTCATTATCCTCAGTTGTAAACATCGAAAAAATGCTTACAGCCGATTATAATATAAGTCCATCCCCTCTAGATTGATCCCTAAAGAGTAAAAAAATGGTAGATAACCAAATTGATTTACGGTGGTGGCTACTGAGCAACTTGGCAAGTATTCCATCTTTGTCAATTATTTACAGAATATCGGTAATATTCACTTTTATTATTCTCATTTTTTTAGCTTTTTCTCCTCTTATATTCCCGAGAACTCCCACGAGTAAGCTCCAGAATTTTTTATCGTCAAATCTAATATTTATTATATCTTTAGTTACTTTTATTTTAGCAGCACGCTGGCCAGGTTTCTTGTCACCAATGCTAGACCCAGACGAGGGTCTGTTTATCGCAGGTGCAATCAAACTGTTGAAAGACCCAGTTTTCTGGCGTGCGGTAGATGCGGGTTCATCTGGACCGCTCAATGTCTATCCTCTGACTCTACCAGCTTTTTTCGGGTTCAGAATTGAATATGCTAGTAGTCGTGTGATCGGCTTAATCATGATAATTGCTGCTATTGTTTGTCTTTATTATGCTTTATCCACTCTCTACGATAAGACCCTTTCTCGTCTAGCAATAGTTCCCCTTGTTACCACTGTCGCCTTAATGAAGGAATCAGGCTATGTGCATTATACAAGTGAACATTTTTCAATTGCCATATTAAGTGTGGCTTTGTTAATTGTTTGTAAATATCATGCTGGTAATTCATCTAATCCTAATCGGCTGATATTTGCCTTGGGTTTTATCATCGGACTTACTCCCTTTTCCAAAATGCAGTCAGTTCCTATAGCTTTCTCAATTGCTTGTATATTTTTGCACATACTCTGGCTAAAAAGCAGCGCAAGAGGTAAATTTATCAGGAGTCTTGCTGCTTTCTTTCTTGGGGGAATATTGTTCTCAGCTTTAGTCGTATTATATCTAATAATTTTTTCAATATATGATGCTTTCTGGACATCTTATATACAACAGAATTTATTGATTTATTCTAGCAATGGTTTGGGAGGAAATCTAACGCAAGTAACCTTTTTGGCAAAAATTAACATATTTCTGGATATGTTAGTAAGAGTGCAAGATACACAGATGTTATTTTTATTGACGGCAATTGCATTGATAGTAGGAATACCATTTTTAATAATAAAGCGTTTTTCTTTAAGCCCACATCAAGAGAAGCCTAACACATTTTGTTTTGTCTATTACAGTTTAGTTATTTTGGCTGCGTCGAGTTATTCAGTTATTAGACCAGGGAACAGTTTTCCCCATTATTTACTGTTTCTAATTATACCTAGTGGATTTCTCCTCGGCGTGTTTTTAGGTGAACTTGCCAAAGTTTTACAAGTGTCAAAATTCACTCGTTCACACTTAAAGTTCTCTCTTTTGACAGGGGTAATTTTCCTGACAGTTGCTAGTAGTTTTTTACAATTTACAATAACAATAATATCAGATAACTTTTACCTGGATAATCGCAGAAGATTTGCCAAAAATTATCTCAGTCCGATTGCAAAAACTATTCTAAATTATGCTTCTCCTGGTGAATCTATGGCTGTCTGGGGGTCGGCACCACAGTTATATGTTGACACGGGACTTATACAAGCAACAAGGGCCGGTGTAATGGGGTCATGGAAATACTTTCCCCTACAGCAATATTTTTTCAAACAGTATGCAGACGATCTGATTAATTCTAATGCTAAGTTATTTGTTGATGCTGTGGCTCCAAGAATGATTGGATTTAAAGATAGAGAAACTCAGGGACACGAAGTTTTTCCTGAAATTGCTAGGGTTATCAAGGAAAATTATCGGCTAGTTGATGAAGTTCAAGGAGTTCGTATTTATGGTTCTTCCGAACTTACACTGTAGAAAATTCCCCAAGCTCCCTCTCTGTCCAGCAATGCTCTAAAGTTGATAAATATCAATCTAACAAAAACTCAAAGCCCTATTGTACAAACTTTACAAGCATGAGTTGTTGATAGTT